>DAITPI010000232.1:0-7121 GCA_036833655.1 Anaerolineales bacterium
TATATCAGCCTGTTCAACCAGGGCTCCTGGCCCGCTGCCTCCAGCAGTGGATCAGAGAGCCCACACCCAGAAGCCGAAGAAGAGAGCGTAATTTGTCCATGAGACAGATCCCTCCGCTCAACGCCGCGTCGCTCCTCAAACGGTATGACCTGCGCCCTCATAAGGGTCTGGGACAAAACTTCCTGGAGGACGCGCGCGCGCTGGAATCCATCGTCGCGGCGGCGGAGATCGGTCGGACAGACACGGTCCTCGAGATCGGTCCGGGACTGGGCAGCCTGACCCGCTATCTGGCTGTCTCTGCGCGAGAAGTCGTTGCGGTCGAGCTGGATGAGAAACTGTTCGCACCGCTGAGAACCGTTCTCGCGCCCTATGAGAATGTGCGCTTGATCCATGGCGACATCCTGGATCTCTCCCCGCGCGATCTGATCGATGCAGCGAACTATCTCGTTGTCGCCAATATTCCTTACTATATTACCTCAGCGGTCATCCGGCATCTGCTCGAGCATGATCCCAAGCCGCGCCGGATCGTGCTCACCATCCAGAAAGAGGTTGCCCAGCGAATCTGCGCGCAGCCCGGCGACATGAGCCTGCTGGCATTGAGCGTGCAGGTTTACGGTCAGCCGCGCATCGCGGCGCAGATCCGGGCTGGAGCTTTCTACCCGGCGCCCAAAGTCGATTCCGCAGTGCTGGTCGTGGACATTTACTCCTCCCCGCTGATTCAAGAGCAATTACTGGATACATTCTTTAAGCTGACGAAGGCAGGCTTTAGCCAGAAGCGCAAGACGCTGCGAAATTCGCTCGCCTCCGGCTTGCACATCTCGCCCGCCGCTGCCGCGGACTTACTCACGGCAGCTGGCATCGATCCGCAGCGCCGGGCCGAGACCCTCAGCATTGAAGACTGGGAGCGCCTCGCCCAAAAACAATAGGGATGGTCCCGAGACCATCCCTACTTCTTCTCTTCCTTGACTCTCATCTCCGGGGGACGCGTCTTTCCCAGCTTCCGCAGATCACGATAATGCCACCACACGTCCCAGATCCGCACAGCCGCTTCCAGCTGGATCTTCAGCGACATTTTGGATTTGCCCCAGCGACGATCCGCAAAATGAATGGGGACTTCCGTGATCCTGTACTTCATCAGATATGCGACATACGCCATCTCAACGAGGAAGATATAGCCATTCGACCGTAGACGGTCCAGGGGCATATTCTGCAAGGCCTCACGGCGCCACATGCGATAGCCAGTGGTCACATCCCGCAGGGGAAATGCCAGGATCGTGCGCGCATAGGTGTTGCCGAACGCGGACAGAAATTTGCGCCAGGCGGGCCAGCGCTCATCCAGGGAGCCGCCTTTCGTATACCGCGAGCCGATGACCACGTCATGAGAGACGATGCGCCGAGCCATCTCCGGCAGTACCGCGGGATCGTGGGAAAAATCCGCATCCATCTGCACCACCACATCGGCCCCCTGCTCAAATGCCTGCCGGAAGCCCTCGATGTAGGCAGAGCGCAGCCCTAACTTGCCCGCTCGATGCAGGACCGATACCGCTCCCGGATGACGGCTTGCCAGCTCGTCTGCAATAGCGCCCGTGCCGTCGGGGCTGCCGTCATCCACAACGAAAACAGTCAGATCCAGGGGCAGGGAGAATAAAGCGGAGACCAGGCTGGGCAGGTTCTCCGCTTCGTTATACGTTGGCAACACGACCGTGATGAGCATTAGCTTCTGGTCAGGAGATCCTTCTTGAGTTGCTCCACACTGGAAAAGCGACCATAGACAGAAGGAACTTCAGCGATTTCGATGGAGAGACGGTCCGCCCGCTTGGCAGCCTCTTCTCGATCTTTGATGGGATAGAAGTAATCCAGCGATTGCTCTAACCGCGCGCGGATGCGTTCCTGGAATGCCGGCAGATGCGCCGGCGCAACCACAACCACAAAATCCGTGGGGCTGATGTGCCCGATGAAATCGTCGGAGGCGTTGGTCTCCTTTATCGTATTATGGATCATCAGGCTGATGGCACGCAGCACGTCGTCGGAGGCAACAAAGCCATATGCCTCACGGAACGAATCCAGGTTATTAATGCAAATGTGCAACAGCGCCCAGCCGCTCTTGTGAATGACATCGGAGAGGCGTTCTTCGACCAGCGGACCTTCGGGCAGCCCGCTCACAGGATTGGTCAGCGAGCCCTGGCTGACGCGCTTCAGGGAGTTGCGGACGCGCAGCCGCAGCTCCTGGACATCGAACGGCTTGGTGATGTAATCGTCCGCCCCAACTTCGAAGCCCTGCAGGCGATCGATGCGCTCGCGCTTTTCTGTTAGAAAAATGATGGGAATCTCATTGGTACGCCGGTCGCTGCGAACACGGCGGGCAACCTCGTAGCCGTCGATATCGGGCAGGCGGATATCCAGGATGATCAGGTCTGGCGACACCGTCTGGGCGGCGCGCACGCCATCCTCGCCCCAGTTGACCGTGAAGACCTCATAGCCCTGGACGCGAAAATAGGCGTTCAGCATCTCGGCTACGTCAAGGTCATCTTCCACAATCAGGATCTTGGATTTGCTATCCGCCACGGTATCCCCGCCAGTTACGAAATCGGTTCTTTTTGGATGACAAATTCACAAACTGCGTCGCCCACAGCAACGCATTTGGATTCGTTGACGCGGAACTCATTGCCACCTGAGACCCATTTGAGCGACTCCTGCAGGATACCTGTCGCGATATAGCAGACCGGCTTATCGACGTTGGTACGGCCCCAGCACACGGGGCATTTATGGATCGTCCAGACGAACTCCGAATCTTTCTCTTCCACGGTGCTGTATTGATCGCTGAGCTGGGAGAAGATCTTCGCGAATGCCGGCAGACCAATGCGCAGCTTGGATTGCAGCGGTAGCACCACGAATGCCAGGTCGGCTGCCCCGGCCAGGGCGCCAAAGTTCTTCAACGCATCAGAGAAGGTAGCGCGTCCGGCGCGCAGAGCCAGGCCCCGGCCCCCGCGCGGACCGTACATCTCTTCCAGGGCAACGCCGATGGCAGAGAGCTCCGCGAAATCGAATCCTTTTTCCAGATTGTCGGCGGGATAGTTTTCAATATAGTGATTTAATCCAGCAAGGTTGAGAATGGCGTTCAGTCCATTCCGACCCATCACTTCTTCCAGCGACTTAATAATGATCAGACCGAACTTGTTCGGGTAATACAAACCGGTCTTTTGGACAGGGCTCATAAAGGGACTCCACTAAATCAGTTTCGACAAATCTTGCGCAGCGCGTCGCATGTCCAGCAGGATCAGACCCAGCTTTGCCTGTTCGCGCGCTAGCGCGGTCAGAACAGCCTCCTCCCCCACAGACATGAGGACCACGTAGCCCTTTACCCCTTTGACATAAACCTGTTCAAGAGAACCGCGTCCCAGCTCGGTGGCGATTCTCTCGCCTAATGAGAGCATGGCCGCGGACATGGCGGAGACACGATCTTCCTCAACACCCTGAGGCAAAGCAGAAGCGATGCTCAGACCGTCTACGCTGACGACTGCAGAAGCTTCGATGTCGGGCGATGAAGCCTGCAGCTCACGGAGACGGTCTACCATTTGTTGCGTACGTGATTTCGACAAGACAACCCTCCTGCGTAGAGTTGATGACCAGCCGTTTTGTCAATCGGGTGGATTAAGATTTGAAGTGCGGGAACACCTGCACTTGCCCCAGGTGCAAGTGTAATTTAGCATAGTGGAGGTAAAGTGTCAAGCCAGCCCCCTGCAAAACTGGCTATACGCTAACAGAACTGTAAACATGACATGCTATAATCGCCAATCTGTGAAAAGCGTATGAATAGAAAAGCACTACTTTCTTTGCTGATCGTGCTGCTAAGTAGTCTGCCCCGTGCCGGGGTGCAGGCGCAGGGCGCGGCTCCGGAATCCGAACCGGACAGTGGCGCCGTGGTCTGTGCGCCGGACGTTTACCTGGCAGCGCCCGGCGACTGCCTGGCGCTGGGACCCTCGACATATATCACCCAGATGGCACAGGTGGGGCTCACCTTCCCCGAACGCGTCTTGCCAGCCATCAAGCCCGATCCTGCCCTCACACAGCTGCCTTACATGTACTTCCGCCTCGATGAGGATGTGGTTCCCATTTTGAGTGGTCCCGCTGGCGGCGAGACCGGGCAAGCCTTCCAGCCCGGGTTTGTTTACGTCTCGTATGTGGACCGTGTCGAATCGGCCGGCGTTTACTATATGCTTCAAAATGGCGGATGGATTCCTGGCAAGGGCTCGCGCATTGGCGAGTATTCGAGGTTCCAGGGACTTCAATTTAAGAAGACGCCATCCAATCCGTTCGCCTGGCCTCTCCCTTTCTACACAAACAGCATTCCCGTCTATCAGGCGCCGAGCTATCGTGCACCTCTTGCCAATCGGGTCATCTATCCGTATGCGGAGATCGTCCAGGTCTATGCCACGCAAAACGCAGAGGGCGTGGACTGGAACCTGATCGGGCCGGACCAGTGGGTGGAAGCCAGGATCTTTGCCACGGTCACTCCAAAAACCACTCCTCCGGAAGGGGTGACGACCGGACGCTGGATCGACGTGGATCTGGCAGAACAAACGCTGGCGGTCTACGAGAACAATCAGCTGGTCTTCGCGACGGTCATTGCGACGGGTCTCGAGCCTTTCTGGACACGGCCTGGCTTATTCCAGATCTACCAGAAGAAGGAAGTCGAGACCATGCGCAACAACGATCCAACCGATTACTATTACCTCGATAATGTGCCCTGGACGATGTACTTCGATAAGGCACGCGCATTACATGGCGCCTACTGGCGCACGCGCTTCGGATATCCTCAATCGCATGGCTGTGTCAACTTATCGGTCGGCGATGCGCACTGGCTGTTCAACTGGGCGCACGAAGGTGACTGGGTCTACGTGCACGACCCATCGGGCCTCACGCCGACCGATCCGGCGCTCTATCATGACTGGGCGTATTGACACCTGCACATACGCATGGTAAACTCCTGCCCGCTTGTTCGGAAGAAAGTTGGTCCCGTGGTGTAGCGGCCAAACATGCGGCCCTGTCAAGGCCGAGATCGCGGGTTCGAATCCCGTCGGGACCGCAAGTCTAGACAACTTGATGAAATTTGATCAGGTTGTTTTGTTTTAACTCTCATAGAGGTTGTCGTTTCGTGCTCCGTTGTGGTAATCCGATCAGGAAGGTGGCTCCCTCATCCCATCTTCTAATATCCTGAGGTGACGTGAGTTATAATCCTTTTGGAGGCTTTTATGGAAACGGTCCATGTGTCCATAGAATTACCACGTGATGTCTTCTCGGCGCTGAGGCAAGACCCGGAGGGTTTTGTGCGTGAAATGCGCGTCGCAGCAGCAGTCAAATGGTATGAAAATAGCGTGATCTCGCAAGGTAAAGCGGCTGAGATCGCGGGGCTTTCGCGTGCTGAGTTTATCAATGCATTAAAGCAATTCAAAGTTTCGCCCTTCCAATATGGCGCCGATGAAATCGTCGAAGAAGTCACTCGTCGCTGAACGATGGGTAATCAACGCATCACCTGTTATTGCTCTGTCGCGAGTGGGACAAGTTGAACTACTGGTACGCCTTCCGCAGCAGTCCGTGATCCCTCGTCCGGTGGCGGATGAATTACTGCGAGCGCCCGAAGATGATCCTGCTCGCCTTGCGATCGAGGGTGGTAGTTTCAAAATCATCGAAACGCCAGTACCCCCTGCACAAATCCTTGCTTGGGATTTGGGGCAAGGAGAAACTGCCGTCTTATCTTATGCCCTCACCCACCCCAAATGGATTGCAGTGCTTGATGATGGCGCGGCACGACGTTGTGCTCGCAGTCTCTCCCTGATGATTACAGGAACTTTGACAGTCGTACTTCTGGCAAAGCAACTTGGATTGATCGACTCGGCCGCACAAGTTTTGCATGACTTGCGCAGCGCGGATTTCCGCCTTGATGACAAAACCATTCACGATGCCTTAGAGCGTACCGTGGGAGAAGAATGGAAAACGGGAAAGTAATTCCTCTATCCCTGTCGTAGACATTGGTGGAGTTTCGACTCATCTTTCAACTCGTATCCTCTGAACGCTGGTCCGCTAAAGTTCGATAAGTTTTACCGGTTATAATCAAGTAACTATCCAATTTACTAAGCGCCCAAGTAGTTTCGCGTCGCGAAAGACAACTTGATGATTTCATCAGGTTGTTCTTATTTTATGTATTAGATGGTACTGCTTCGATAACCCAGCCTTTTCCCTTGAATTATTCTCAAGATCCTCCATTATGTCCCCTCAAGAGAATTCCACCCAACCGGAAGTTTGATTATTTTGTAATCAATTTCGAGAATATTACCACTATTTTTTCCTTGATTTAGTTGGATACATCGTAGACAGGTCATGCTGATATATAATCTACTCATGGCCTCGCACTCCTCATACACTGTCGCTAGAAATCGCCGCAATATCACTCTCGCCCTGCTTACCACCGGGCCGATTGACCCCAATAATCGGGCTATCTGGGCTGGTGTGGATGCTGCTTGTACATTAGCTACAACATCAGGAGTAAACCTGATCTGTTACCCTGGCCGTCTGGTCCGTTCGCCGGTTGGCTTCGAATCTCAACGAAACGTTATCTACCGCATGCTAGACGAGGAAACAGTGGATGGTCTCGTCGTGATGGGCGGGCTCAACGCTTGGCTGACAGTGGAAGAAACGTGCTCTTTTCTGAATAAATTCCGTCCGAGACCAATCGTTACCACTGGCATTGTGCTGGACGAGTTCCCAGGTGTGACAGTGGACAACTATCACGGGATGTATGAAGTGATTTCCCATCTGGTGACGGTGCACCAGCGTAAGAGGATCGCATTTATTCGAGGTCAGGCGGGGCATCAGGAAGCGGATGACCGCTACCAGGCATACCGCGATGTTTTAGCCCATCACAACATTCCTTTTGACCCACAAGTGGTCTATCAAGGTGACTTTAAGGAAAGCGGCGGTATTCTAGGAACAAAAGTCCTGCTCGATGAGCGTAATGTTCAATTCGATGCTCTTGTGGCAGCCAGCGACAACATGGCGATTGGCGCGATGAAAACGCTCCAATCCCGCGGACTGCGCGTCCCAACGGATGTGGCAGTCGCCGG
>DAITPI010000233.1:0-7112 GCA_036833655.1 Anaerolineales bacterium
GTTGTTGTACTGGTTGGCATACCAGTAACGGTCGGGTTGTTCCGCCGCCAGCTGTCGCGCCGTCAGGATCGCTCCGTCCGAGCCCTCAGTGGGGTCGGTCAGGAGCAGCTCTGCGCCCAGCGCCCGCAGGATGGAGATCCGCTCAGGGCTGGCGCTGGCAGGCAATGCCAGGGTGACCGGGATGCCCAGCACCGCGCCAAAGGTGGCATAGGAAATGCCCATGTTGCCGGAGGTGGAATCCAGCAGCCGTTTGCCGTTCCCCAGGCTGCCATTTGCCAGGGCTGTCCGGACGATATTGAGAGCAGGCCGGTCCTTGACAGAGCCGCCGGGATTGAACCATTCCGCCTTGGCAAGGACTCTGACCCGCGGAGAGAGTCCCTGAGCGAGCCGCCGCAAAGCCAGCAGGGGCGTGTTGCCCACATGCGCTGTGAGGTCTGCGCCTGAGTCCAGATCCGCTTGGTAAACTTTGTAGTCGAGTAGAGTCATTGTCTCTTAAAATGAAAAGCAGCCAACAGCCGAAATAAAAGAACGGCGACCAAACGCCTCGCGAGTTAGGGCACGCGGGAGTCGTCCACCGTTCCGGGACTGTCCCCAAAGGGGACGCTGCTGACTGCAGGAGGTGTCTCAGACGGTGGTTACGAGTCCCGCCGTAGACACAAGCAATGGATAATCGTTTTCATAGTACTCCGATATGATGACGGCTATTGTACGATTCTTACCTGAATTGTCAAGTTAATAATTCTGGAATCCGAGCCTGACAGGTCTCCATTGCTAGCCCCCGGCCGCCGATGCCATCAAAATGACCCTGTCGTCCTCTCTCAACGCCGTGTCCATCCCATCCAGCTCGCGGATATGGGTACCATTGACGAAGACATTAAAGTGCTTGCGCAGGTTCCCTTCACGGTTGACGAGATGAAATTTGATCGATGGATACTGTTCCATCACGAGACTCACGAGCTCGCTCACGGTCTGGGCAGGCACAGAGATCTCTGCCTGGTTGTTGACATAGTATTTCATCACAGCAGGGAAGCGGACGGTCGGCATGCGTCAATTTTACCTTTACCCGGAATTAAAAATAAGACGGTCTCGTGACCGTCTTATTCTCGTGTTTGGCGCAGCGTCTACTCTTCCTTCTTCGCTTCCATTTCCTTCTTGTGCGCTTCGATGATGGTGGTCGCTACGTGGTTGGGCACGACGTCATAATGGTGCAAATCCATGGTGAAGTAGCCACGCCCACCGGTGATGGAGCGGATCTGCGTGGTGTAGTGGGTCATCTCCGCCATCGGGACATGAGCGATGACTGTCGTGTAGCCACGTTCTGCTTCTGTGCCCTGGACGCGCCCGCGGCGTGTGTTGAGGTCACTCATTACATCGCCCATGTTGGTATCCGGGACCGTCACACGGACTTCCATGATGGGCTCGAACAACACCGGACCGGCGCTCTGGACCGCCAGCTTGAACGCTTCCCGGCCCGCGATCTCGAAGGCAACCGGTTTGGAGTCCACTTCGTGCTCTTTGCCATCATAGACAATGACTCTCACATTGTTCATCGGGTAGCCCGCGAACGCGCCGCGCTCCATGGTGGCTTTGATGCCCTTTTCGATCGGAGGCAGGTACGAGCGGGACAGGTTCATACCGACCAGCTCGTCGGTGAACTCAAAGTCCGCATCCGGCAGAGGCTCGATGCGCAGATGGACTTCACCGAACTGACCTGCGCCACCGGTCTGCTTCTTGTGGCGGTACTGGCCACTTGCCTTGCGGGTGATGCCTTCCCGATAGGGGATCCTGGGCTCGCGCGTCGCCAGGCCCACCTGGAACTTGGTCTGCGCTCGATTGAGAGCCACGTCGATGTGCTGGTCGCCCATGCCTTGCAGGACGGTCTCATGGGTGATCTGGTCGTTCTGCCAGCTGAGGGTCATGTCTTCTTCCACCAGGCGGGTGAGCGTGGGGGAGATCTTGGCAGCATCCGCCTGCGTCTTCGGCGTGATCGCCACTCGATACAACGCCGCCGGGAACTTCGGCTTGGCGATCGTCAGCGGATGGTTCTTATCGCAGAAGGTATCGCCGGTGGATGTTGCAGCGAGCTTGGAGACAGAAGCAATATCGCCTGCATGCACCACTTTTGTGGCGATCTGCTCCTTGCCACGCTGGAAGTGCAATCCGGACATGCGCTCGTCCACGCCCTTGTTCTGGTTCCAGACGTGGGCATCTGCCTGGATGGTGCCGGAGAAGACCCGGAAGTAGGTCATCTTGCCGACGAACGGGTCAGCGGTCGTCTTCCAGACGTATGCAGCGAGAGGGCCGGTGTCTGCGGGCGTGAGGATTTCTTCGCCGTCCTTGCCCTGTGCCACGCGCCTGGTTGCCTTCAGGGGAGAGGGCATCAGATCGACGATGTCGTTGAGCAGCGCAAGGATACCGATCTCGCGGCCGCCTGCCGCGCAGAAGACCGGGATGAACTCCCCGGCGCAGACCACGTCCGTGAGTCCGCGCACCATCTCCTCGTCGGCGAGGACGCCGTTCTCGAGGTATTTCTCCATCAGCTCGTCTTCGCCCTCGGCGGCCGCTTCGACAATCGCAAAGTGAGCCTGTTCGGCTGCTTCTTTGAGCTCCGCAGGGATCTCTGCGGTAGTCTTGCCGTCGCCCATATATGCCTTCATGCCGATGATATCCACCACACCTTTAAACGCTTGCTTCTCGCCGATCGGCAGGTTCACTTTGATTGTGCGTTTCCCATGCCCGCGGGCGAAGTCTTCCAGAGCGGCATAGGTTTTGTCGAAGTCGGCGTTGTCGCGGTCCATCTTGTTGATCAGGAAGAAGCGTGGCAGGTTGAAGTCGTTCGCATAGCGCCATGCCAGCTCGGTGCCCACTTCTACCCCCGCAACAGCATCTACCAAAATAATCGCGCCGTCGGCAACACTGAGGGCGGAAATTGCTTCCCCCACAAAATCTGTGTAGCCGGGCGCGTCGATGATATTGATCTTATGGTCACGGTGCTCGATCGGGATCATGCTTGCATAGAGCGAGATCTTTCGGCGTACTTCCTCTTCGTCGTAGTCAGACGCAGTCGTTCCATCCTCGACTTTGCCAAGCCGTGTCGTCGCCCCGGTCGCATGCAGAAATGCCTCCGCCAACATCGTCTTCCCCGCGCCTCCATGAGAGACCAGTGCAATGTTGCGAAGAAACTCGGTGGTATACTCTTTCATGAATAAGCCCTTCCTATCATGGGTGTGTTTTGTAATCTACCGCGTGAATAAGTAAACTTCTTTCGTTGTCTGCCAGGCCTTGGACTCAAGTCGACTTAGTTGTGCGGCACTTTATAGCCGTGTGATTGTAAAAGAACTCAATTGAATTGTCAAAGTGCGAAGTTTCACGTTCTTGCGGTTACATTTGAGACCCCCTTTGTAGACAAAAGTGCAAAACTTCTTTCGCCGACTGCTTTTTCATTACTGGTATTTCGGAAAACCGCCCTGGGACACAGGGATCAGCCCACCTGAGCTCATCGAATTCATGGCAGAACACAAACCCGCTCGCGCCATCGACATAGGCTGCGGCAGCGGCACAAATGTCATCACCCTGGCTCGCGCCGGCTGGCAGGTGACCGGTGTGGATTTTGCCCCGCGCGCCATCCAGATTGCCAGGCGGAAGGTCAAGAATGCAGGTGTGCCGGCACGGCTGCTCGTGCAGGATGCGACCAGACTGCAGGGGGTCAACGGTCCGTTTGAGCTGGCACTGGACCTCGGCTGTTTCCATGGCATACCGCAGGATAGACAGAGCAAGTACCTCGACCAGTTGGAGCGCCTGCTCGCCTCCGGCGGATTCTGGCTGATGTATGGCTTCCTCAAGACGGACGGAGATCACGGACAGACCGGACTCGCCGAGACAGACCTCGACCGGATTTCCTCCCGGTTGACGCTGCTCTCGCGGCGCGACGGAGTGGACAATGGGCGGAGCCGTCCCTCTGCCTGGTTCCTATATCAAAAAAAGTAATTTCTGGGGAGATGTTGGCATGGCCGACAACACTGCGCTCACCAACGTTCTAACTGAAAATCTGGTACAGGAGATGGTCAAAGCTTTGGCTCTGCCGCAATCGGAAGGAACGAAAAGAGTGGTGGCCCGGCTGATGGGTCGGGCAATCCGGCAGTTTGCCGCGCTTGCCTCGCAGCTGGACTGCGTGGTCGAAAGGGAAGGCGTTGCGGGCGGCGCGCGCTGGCTGCTTCCCCGTTTCGTAAAAGGGCATACCGCCCGGGGTGTCGAGAATATCCCGTCCAGGGGTCCGCTGGTCATCGCCGCGAACCATCCAGCTTCGATCGATTCGGTGGTCATCTCGGCTCATGTCCCACGGCGGGATTACAAGGTGATCATCGGCGAGATCCCTTTTTTCAAGAACCTGCCTAACATCCGGCATAATGCCATTTTCGCGCCCGATCCCGGGGACTCGATGGGACGTATGCAGGTTGTCCGGGAAGTGATCCGGCATCTCAAGAACGACGGCGCGATCCTGATCTTTCCACGCGGCAGCATCGAGCCCGATCCCGCCTGGATGCCTCATCCGGCCTCCGAGTTTAATCACTGGTCGCGCAGCCTGGAGATCTTTCTGAAGCACGTTCCCCATACGCAGGTGCTCGTCACTATGGTCAGCGGCGTGATCTCGACCCGCGCGATGCATCACCCAATCACGTGGTTCCGCAGAACGCGAGTGGACCGCCAGCGGCTGGCGTTCATGTATCAATTGATCCGCCAGATGATCGCCGGCAGAGAACTGTTTGGCCTGACGCCGCGCGTGACCTTCGGCGACCTGATCAGCGCAGAGAACACGACAGACCGCGCCCATATGCTCGAGTCCATCACACACTCTGCGTACAGGGTCCTGGCGGCGCACATGGCGCCAACCAGCCCAGGAGCTGTGCGGCAAGTATGAAACCTGAGGTTCATATCTTCAAGGATATGGAGGCGTTGAGCCGCGCTGCCGCGAGCAGCTTCGTCGACCAGGCGAGGCAGTCGATCCGGGAGCGAGGTCGTTTTCTTGTCGTGCTCAATGGAGGCAGCACGCCGGTTCGTCTATTCCAGTTGCTTGCGACCGATTTTCGCGAACAGGTCGATTGGCAAAGCGTGCAGGTGTTCTGGGGGGATGAGCGCTGTGTCCCGCCTGATGACCCGGGCAGCAATTACAGGCAGGCGCATGATCTGCTCTTGAACCGCCTTTCCCTGCCGGTCGCGCATGTCCATCGCATCCGGGGCGAGCTGGGACCCGAAGAAGCTGCAAGAGATTATGCGCGCACACTGAAAAGCTTTTCGTCGCCGCCATTTCCGTGGCCCCGCTTTGACCTCGTCTACCTCGGCATAGGCGAAGACGGGCACACGGCCTCGTTGTTCCCCGGCTCACCGGTCGAGACGGCAGAGCCGGTGCTGGCAGTCACAGCGCACTATCAGGACCGGCCTGCAAACCGTGTTACATTAACGCCTGTTGTTTTCAACAAGGCGTGGATGGTAGCTTTCATGGCAACTGGTGGAAGTAAGGCGGCTACGTTAGCCGCAGTGCTGAGCGACACGCATACGCGTAACCCGGAGCTCTATCCCGCCCAAAGGATCCAGCTGGAAGATGGCAGGCTGGTCTGGCTGTTGGATGAGGCAGCCGCGAGCAGGCTGCCCCAGGAACGAAAATAACGTTTTTGCGAGCCCTGAGGCTTGAAGCCGAGGTGGCAAAGCAATTCCTATCGCTGTGTTTGAGGTTGCGCCGCCGGGCAAGGCGGCCCTCGTAATCATATAGTTCTATTGGAGGTGTTTATGGATTTAGCAATGATTGGTCTGGGCAAGATGGGCTTGAACATGGGCACCCGGCTCGTTCGGGGCGGGCATCGAGTAGTCGGTCATGCCCGGACCCGTGCCAGCGTGGATGAGGCGGTTGAGCTCGGGGCGGAGGGGGCGTACTCGATCGAAGAAGCTGTGGGCAAACTCAGTCCGCCGCGTGTCGTCTGGTTGATGATCCCGGCGGGCAAAGCCACGGATGACACGATCGATCAATTGTCCACTCTGTTGAGCGCCGGCGATATCATCGTTGACGGTGGAAACTCGAATTACAAGGATTCTATACGGCATGCAATGGTGCTGGAATCGAAAAGTATAGAATTCGTTGACTGCGGTACCAGCGGAGGGATCTGGGGGCTTACGGAAGGATACAGCCTGATGATCGGGGGACGGAAGGAAGTGGTGGAAAAACTGCGTCCGATCTTCGAAGCCCTGGCTCCCGCTGTAGACCAGGGTTGGGGTCATGTGGGTCCGCATGGCGCCGGCCATTACGTCAAAATGGTCCATAATGGGATCGAGTATGGCATGATGCAGGCATTTGCGGAGGGCTTCAGTATTCTCAAAGCCAAGCAGGAGTTTGGACTGGATCTGGCACAGATCTCGCACATCTGGCAACACGGCAGCGTTGTCCGCTCGTGGCTGCTGGACCTCGCGGCTCGTGCCTTAGATGAGGATGCGGCCCTGGCGGATGTCAAGCCCTGGGTGGCAGACTCGGGCGAGGGTCGCTGGACGGTCTTTGAATCGATTGACCTGGATGTCCCTGCTCCCATCATTACTCTCGCTCTGCAAATGCGTTTCGTCAGCCGCGATCAAGAGAATTACACGGCTCGAATGCTGGCGGCACTACGGAATCAATTTGGCGGGCACGCGGTCAAGAAGGCAGAATAACGAACCGTGCCCTTTTCAGAATCTGGATCTGTCCAATTTCGACATCTGGAGAACCAGAGGTCGCCATCAGAGAGAGAACGATATGAACAATGATGTACCTGTATCCATCGTGATCTTCGGTGCCTCGGGCGATTTGACCGAGCGCAAATTGATCCCGTCTTTATTCAATCTGTATCGCAAAGATCGAATGTCAAAGCGGTTCCGCATTGTTGGTTATGGTAACACTGCATTTACAGACGAGCAGTTCCGTGCCCATCTCAAGGAAGGGATGGAGCAATTTGCCTCCTACAAATACAGGAAGGAAGAATGGGACAAATTTGCTGCCAACCTCGCCTACCGCCAGGGACGCTACACAGACTTGGCAGATTTTAAAAAGCTTGGCAATTTTCTCAAGGAAGGGGAAAACGGCGCTGGCAACC
>DAITPI010000234.1:0-7095 GCA_036833655.1 Anaerolineales bacterium
GTTCCGGGAGTTCCATTCGTATAGGGCGTGTACGATTGCCCGGTGCGGACCCCATCGCCATCGTACGTGAAGTCCCATTTGGCAGAATAGTTCCCCGGGGAGGCACAACTGCCGCTGGCTAATTTTGCAATACTGGCGATGCGGTCACTTCGACAGGCTCAGTGCAAGTTTCGGCAGTGTAGGTCTGGAGATACGTTACACCTATTTCCACTCGGCAAGTCATATTGCCATTTTGGTCGTAGCTGAATGAATCGGTGAAGTTACCGCGGTTCACCGAGATCACCGCGTGAGCTGGCAAAGCCGTATCCGGGCTGTAGGTATATCGGCTGGCTGACCATCCGTGTGACGGAGGCAACGGTGTGGGGATCATTGGAGGAATGGGTGTAGGCGTTAGTGCAGGCGGTTGACCCACCTGTTGAAGATAACCCGACGTAAAGTTTTCGCTGAAGGCTTCGAAACCGGCTTGACGGTACCCTGTAAATTGAAATCCCCACAAAACAGTCGTAGAATGAAGTAGACCATACGATGGAACGACCTGGAGCACAGCATGGATAACGTTCAACCCGGGCAAATGCTCGGACCCTATCGCATCATCAATCAGATCGGCAAAGGGGGGATGGCGACAGTGTATAAGGCCTACCAGGCATCGGTCGACCGCTATGTCGCCATCAAGGTGCTGCCCAGCCAGCTGGCGGAGAGCCCGGAATTCGCGAGGCGCTTCCAGCAGGAGGCGCGCATCATTGCGAAGCTCGAGCACCCGCACATTCTGCCAGTCTTCGACTACGGCGAGAGCGACGGCGTTGCCTATTTCGTGATGCGCTACCTGGATGCCGGCACGCTCAAGGAGCGGATGGAATCGCGCCGCCCGCTTCCGCTGGAGGAGATCGACCGCATCTTCACCCAGCTGGCAGAGGCGCTCAGTTACGCCCACGGTCACGGCGTAGTGCACCGGGACCTCAAGCCCGCCAACGCCCTGATCGATTCGCAGGGCAACATCTTCCTCACCGACTTCGGGATCGCCAAGCTGCTGGAGAGCGCTTCCCCGCGCCTGACCCAGACCGACGCGATCATGGGCACCCCGGCGTATATCAGCCCGGAGCAGGCGCAGTCCCGTCCCGTGGACCAGCGCTCGGACATTTATTCTCTTGGCATCATTCTGTATGAAATGGCAACTGGCCAGGTGCCCTATGTTGCCGACACACCCCTGGCTGTGCTCTTCAAGCACATCAGCGATCCACTGCCGCCGCCATCGCAGGTCAAGCCGGATATCCCGCCATCCATTGAGCAGGTGATCCTCCAGGCATTATCCAAGAATCCTGAAGACCGTTTTGGCACTGCGGCGGAGTTTATTGCCGCCTGGAAGCGCGCGATCGCCGACAGGGATGTGGTGTTGCAGGCTCCACCACCGGACGCGAAAACCCAGGTGCTCCCCCCGGAGCAGACTCCGCAGAAGCCCCCCCCGGGGACCATGGTCGCGTCCAGGGCCGGTAAGCCCGCCATCTGGATTATTGGCTGTCTGGCAGTTGCATGTCTGGCGCTCGTCGCGGGCGGGGTTGGCGTCGTCGCGATGTATTGGCCCGCATCCACGTCGACTGCGGCTGTGGCCACGCCGACCACGCCGCCAACAATCGCGGTCCCGCCTACAGAGGCGCCTCCCGCAACCGCAGAAGTGAACCTGGGCGGGAATGTCCTGCTGGAGGACGATTTTTCCATTAGCCGGGACCGCTGGGGCACGCTGACCGATGCGGAGAGCTCCCTGGAGTATCAGGACGAGGCCCTGCGCATGCGCGTCTTCAAGGAGAATTTCGTCGCCTGGAGCACGCCGGACGACAAGGACTACCAGGACGTCCACATGGAGGTCACGGCCCTGAACCACAGCACAGACCCGGCGACGGCGTTTGGCTTCATCTGCGCCCAGCAGGCAGACGACTGGTCTTTTTATTATCTTGCCATGACGCCCGCCGGAGAATATGCCATTATCCGCGCCACGACAGGCGAATCGGATGAGTTCCTGACCGGGGACGGCCAATGGGCATCCTCCGACTTGATCGCCAGCAGCGCGGCCTCCTATCGCCTCGGCGCGGACTGCGGTCAGGGCACGCTGACGTTGTATGTGGACGGACAGAAGATTGCCTCCGTGTCTGATTCCATCTATGCCGGCGGCCGCGTGGGGCTTTTCACCTGGAGCGGCGACAAGCCCAATACCGCCGACGTGACCTTCGATGATTTCCTGCTGACCTCACTTCAGTAATTTCTTCCGCGCTGAATCATTTCGCCGGGCAGATCATCTCTGCCCGGTCCATCTTTTGAACATGTCTAGTTTATAATTCCGGGCAATGGATCCGAAAACCCTGCAGGTCCTTGAATATCCCAAGATCCTCGAGCGGTTACGAGCCTTCTGTGACTTCTCCGCCTCGATGGAGCTGGCGCGCTCGCTCGAGCCCACCAACTCGTATGATCTGGCTATCGCCCGCCTGGCAGAAACCGCAGAAGCGCGCAAATTATTCTCGGTGCAGGACCTTGGCGTCGGCGGGGCGCACGACATCCGGCCTGCAGCCGACCTGGCAGCGCGCGGCGGTGTGCTCGACCCGGGACAATTGCTGGACATCAAATCCACGCTGATCTCGTGCCGCGAGCTGAAGAAATCGCTCGAGCGCAAAACCGATGAATACCCGCGTCTTGCCCAGATCGCAGCGGGGTTGCCCGAATCGCACGGCCTGGTGGATGCGATCTCGCGCGTCCTCTCCGACCGCGGCGAGGTGCTCGATTCCGCTTCGCCAAAGCTCGCCACGCTGCGGCGTGAGATCAAGATCGCTCACGACCGCTTGATGTCCCGTTTGCAAAAATATCTGACTGAGTCCGGAAACAAGCTGCAGGAGCCCATCATTACCCAGCGCGATGGGCGCTACGTCATCCCGTTGCGGGCGGAGTTCAAAGGGCAGATCAAGGCAGTGGTGCATGACCAGTCCTCCAGCGGCGCGACCCTGTTCGTGGAGCCTCTGCCGGTGGTGGAGCTCAACAACCAGGTGCGCGAGCTCGAGCTGCAAGAGCGGGACGAGGAGCGCCGCATCCTGTATGAGCTTTCTGTCCAGATCGGCGAACACCGTGAAGAGCTGACCTACGGCGTGGAAAACCTCGCCATGCTCGACCTGATCTTTGCGAAGGCGAAATATGCGGAAGAACTACGGGCATCGGCGCCCGTCCTGCACAGGATAGAGAATAGAAGGCAAAAAGAGCAAGCATCCGGTGAATCTCGTGATCCGTCCATTCATTTGATGCAGGCGCGCCATCCGCTGCTCGATCCGCAAACGGTCATCCCGATTGACGTCGATCCCCGGTCCGGCACGCGGGCGATCGTCATTACTGGCCCGAACACCGGCGGGAAGACCGTCTCGCTCAAGACCGTCGGTCTGTTCGCGCTGATGGCACAGAGCGGCTTGCACATCCCCGCGCAAAGCGGCTCGGAGCTGCCCTGCTTCTACGCCGTCTACGCAGATATCGGCGACGAGCAGTCCATCGAACAATCGCTCAGCACGTTCAGCGGACATATCACAAATATCATCCGCATCCTCAAGCAGATCGATCACCGCTCGCTGGTCATCTTCGATGAATTAGGCGCCGGCACCGACCCGCAAGAGGGCGCGGCACTGGCGCGCGCCATCCTCAGCTTTCTGCTCGAGACCGGCTGTACGACGCTGGTGGCGACGCACTATCCCGAGCTCAAGACGTTTGCCCACTCGACCGAAGGCGTGGTCAATGCCTCGCTGGAATTCGACATCAAGACCCTGCGTCCCACCTATCACCTGACGATCGGACTGCCCGGACGTTCCAACGCGCTGCTGATTGCCCAGCGACTCGGTCTTCCGCAGCCGATCATCGAATCCGCGAAAGCGGAGATCAACCCCGACGAGCTGCGCGCCGACAAGCTGCTCGACGATATCCGCAAGGAGCGCAACCGCACCTCGCGCGAGCGCCAGAAACTGGAGCGCGCTCGCGACCGGCTCGAAGAGCAGACCCGGGAGCTCGAGAAGCGCCTGGAAAAAATCGAGGACGAGCGCCGCGAAGTGTTGGCAAAAGCCCGCGCCGAAGGTGAGCTCGAAGTGGCTGTGCTCAAGAGGAATATCGAATCGCTTAAGTCTGAGCTCAAGAAGGCGAGGCAACCCCTGCAAGCCCTGAAAGAGCTGGAAGAAAAAGTCGAGGAGATCGAGGAGAAAATCGAAGCCCCGGTTGAGCGGAAAGCCAATCGATCTCCAATCTCCAACTTCCAATCTCTAAGGTTAGGCGAGCGTGTCACTGTCAGCACGCTGAACGCCGACGGCGTGGTCACCGCCCTGGGCGAGTCCGATGCAGAGGTGCAGATCGGGAGTTTGCGCGTGCGGGCGCGGCTGGCGGACCTGGTGAGGAAAGCCAGTGAGCCAGATACCAGTAATCAGTCGCTACGCGAAGCGCCCAGTGAGCAATCATTTGAGGGGAACAAGAAGGCTGCGGAGGGCAGCGGCCGCGCAGTCTTAAGCAACACCAAATCTCCGGGCATCGAATTGAACCTGCGCGGTAAGCTGGTGGAAGACGGGCTGGAGGAACTCGAACGCTATCTGGAGCGAGCGTACTCCTCCGGTTTGTTGTTCGTGCGCATCGTCCACGGCAAAGGGACAGGCAAGCTGCGCGAAGCGGTGCGCAATGCCTTGAAGTCCAGCCCGTATGTGGCTTCCTTTGAGGAGCCAAAGGAGAATGAAGGCGGCGCGGGAGTGACGGTCGCAAAAATCGCAAAATAGATCTTGCGCCGCTAAAGGCGAAAGGTTGGAAAGCTGAAAGTTTAGGGAAAGGACTCCGTTTCAGGAGTCTTTTTTTGTACTAGCGCTGCCTGCTAACCAATCGAGGTGCTTTCCCGACTGACGACTGTTTGAGCAACCGTCAGCGGGTGGCTACCGCTCGCCAGACAGCCGCCAGAGCTTCGAGGCCCGTCATGCGGTGACGCTCCGCCGCCGCCGCAGTGAGGTAAATAGGACCCTGCAACGGGCGATCGTCACGGGTATACAGCCCACGATCCGGCAGATCGGAGACCGCCGCCCAGAAGTTCCAGAGCGGAAGATCGTATTCCTCGGCGAGCATCGCCATATCGCGGTTGATGCGCTCGTCCTTCTCGCGATTATCGGCTTTGGTGGCAAGGATCGGCACGACGCCCGCATCCATCAGCTGCAGGATCACCCGGCGCAGATACTCGGTGTTGCGCGACTCGAAATGCGTCCCGACCTGGAGAATGACAAACGAGGGACGATGGATGCGCAGCTCACACTCCACGGGGGTCTCCGTGAAGGAGCAACCATACTCGCCGCGGTGCCACTGCGTCCACAACAGGGACCCGGGTGTCGTACCGTCCTGGGCAGTGGGGCTTTCCCGGTTGAAGGAGCCCCGGAAATACTCCACGACCACTTGCAGCTCCGGAGAAAGCTCCTCGACCACAGACGGATCCGTCTCGAACAGGCCGAAGAACTCATCCGGCCTTGCCTGGCAATCGCCAAAGATCGAAAACGCATGCGGATCGTTGCCCAGCTCCAATCCTCGCTCATAGACGAGCTGCAGGCTGGGATCGATGTCTTCAGGGATCACAGGCAGCAACTTCCAATCTAGCGAGGCGGTCGCCGTGATCTCAGGCGTCAAGCTGGGTATGAGAGTTCTCGTGGGAGCGGGCGTAATGGGGGAAAATTGCTTTGGTCTCGGCGTGTCGGTCGCACGGAACACATAAGCCAGAGAGGGGAAAGTCTGCGTCGGCAGGGCGGTGGGGAGCGCATTCGAGGCGGAGACGGCTTGTCCCGCACATGCCGCCAACAAAATAGAAACCACTAAAGTAAGGAAAAAGACTCGGCTCATTGTTCAGAAGTATATCGGGAAAAAATTAAGTGGCGATGAATTTTATGCTACACTCGCCCTATGTCATATCAAGGACTCATTCACAAATACGGACATCTGCTGGACCTCCCGGCTCACACCAAAACGGTGAGCCTGCTCGAGGGCAATACGCCGCTGATCCAAGCCGAGAATTTAGCCCGCGAGCTGGGCGGCGGGTTTGAGCTCTACATCAAATACGAAGGGCTCAACCCGACCGGCTCCTTCAAGGACCGCGGTATGACCGCCGCGGTCGGGGAGGCGCTCGGGCGCGGCGCAAGCACAGTCATCTGCGCTTCGACGGGCAACACCGCCGCCTCGGCGGCCGCCTACGCGGCGCGCGCCGGACTCAAGTGTATCGTGCTCATCCCGCAGGGAAAGGTCGCGGCGGGCAAGCTGGCGGGCGCGATTGCCTATGGCGCGCAGGTGATCCAGATCGACGGCTCGTTCGACGATGCCCTCACCATGGTGGTCGAGATCACGGACAAGCACCCCATCTGCCTGGTCAACTCCATCAATCCTTACCGCGTCGAGGGGCAGAAAACATCTGCGTTCGAGATCTGTGACACGCTGCATTCTGTACCGGATTGGTTATGTTTGCCGGTCGGGAATGCCGGTAATATTACATCATACTGGGCTGGCTTCAAACAATACGATGGGCTGAAGTCCATCGGGCTGCCGCAGGTCTTGGGCGTCCAGGCGGCAGGCGCTGCGCCGCTCGTGCTGGGACATCCCGTGGCACATCCCGAGACCGTTGCCACTGCCATCCGGATCGGGAAACCGGCCCGTGGCGAGCAAGCTCTGCAAGCCGCCGAAGAATCCCACGGGCGCATCATCGCCGCCACCGACGAGCAGATCCTGAAGATGCAAAAGATGCTGGCAACGCTCGAGGGGATCTGGGTGGAGCCTGCCTCTGCCGCCGGGCTGGCGGGCCTGGCGATGGAAATAACAAGTGGAAAGTTGAACGTTCAAGGCAAGCGTGTGGTCGCGATCTGCACCGGACATGGCTTGAAGGATCCGGATATCATCACCAGGGACATGCAGAAGCCGCTCGTCGTCCCGCCCAGGCTGGAGGCATTGGAAGAGGTACTACTAGGATAGTATGTCGTTGCGAGGAGGGCTTTGCGCGAGGACCCTGGCACCGCCCGTAATTTGCTTGGCAAATCAGGTAGGTGAGCAACCTCCTGGCAACAAGGGAAAATTTGTTATCGG
>DAITPI010000235.1:0-3372 GCA_036833655.1 Anaerolineales bacterium
ATACTATGCAGCGTTCTATGCTGCAAGCGCTCTCCTCTTGAGCCAAGGGATCGACACGAGCAAGCATAGCGGGGTCATTGCTTTGATCCACCAGCATTTTGTTAAGAGCGGCAAGCTCGGCAAAGAACAGGGCAGGAATCTGAATTGGCTTTTCGAGCTCCGTAGTGTTGGCGATTATGGGGTATCGTTGCACGTGGGCATGGACGATGCCCGTAGAGCAGTACATATCGCGGGAACGTTTCTGGACGACGCAAAAGCTTTGCTACCTCACTAGAGTTTTACTTCCTTTATCGCGTTGCTTGAAGCTTCACAACCTGAACTTGGAAAGTATCTGCTCTGCCGAAATCGGCAACCAGGCTGATGACCTGGTGGACGAATGTCCAACCGAAGATCCAGAGTCATCGCACAGCCTGACTCAATAACGGCTGGGTGATCGCAGAATTTGATCTGGGTGCCAGACGGGTAAAGTTTGTTCGAGCTTGAGCGTATCTGCTGAGGAAGAAAGGAATTGCTATCCCGGTTTCGAGCCTGGCACAGGGAACGGGCTCGGAAATTTCGGGATAGGCACAGGGCGAAGCCTTGCAGCTCGAGGTGACAGGGCGCGCATCGCCGCAAAACGGCTCACGAATGAATTCAGTTAGCGGTCAAGGGATGTGAGAACAGGGAACTCGGGTTTTGACGTTGTAAGGCACGGACGCACCAAGTGCAAGCCGTCCCTTTTTATTTGCATCGGCATGGCCTTCCAGCCGTTCCAGCGAAGGACCAAACCCGGGGTCAGGGCTGCTGGATCTTCAATGCTTCGAACTGCTCCATCATCCCTTCCACCGTCAGCGTCCCGCGCTGGAAACCGAGGCTCTCTACACTCTGCGCAAGCTGCGTGATCTGCGGCGGTTCGAGGAACGCTTTTTGCAGGACATCCGGTTGTGAAAAGACCTCTGAGGTGGGGCCGTCTGCCAGGATCTTGCCTTCACTCATCAGGACGACACGCCGGGCGTACTGGGCAACGATATACATATCGTGCGTAATGATAACGATCGTATGCCCATGCGTTTCGTTCAGATCCTTCAGGAATTCCATGATCTCGAGGGATTGACGGGAATCCTGGCCGGTCGTGGGCTCGTCGACGATGATGACCTGCGGACGCAAGGCCAAAATGGAGGCAATGGCTACCCGCTGGCGGAGTCCTTTCGAGAGGAAGAAAGGATGCTCCTCATACAATACTTCCGGCAGGCCGACAACATGCGCAGCTTCCTCCACACGGACCTTGACCTCGTCTTCCGAAAGCTGGATGTTACGCGGGCCATACGCAATCTCATCCCAGCAATTGTTATTGAAGAGTTGGTGGTCCGGGTTTTGGAAGACATAGCCTACCCGCCGGACCATTTGCACGATGGGGGTCTGCTTTGAATTCAATCCATCGACAAGGACTTGCCCGGCCGTCGGCTTATAGAGTCCGTTCAGGCATTTGGACAGGGTCGTCTTGCCGGAGCCGTTCTGCCCGATCAGGGCAATGAACTCTCCAACCTGGACGGAGACGTTGATATTCTCTAATGCCCGGGTGCCGTCGGGGTACGCAAAGTCCAGTTTATTCACCTGGATGAAGGGAGTCAAATTGTCCATTGGGGTATCTCTGAGCACAAAGGTTGGTTCAGCGGAAGAATTGCTTCAGCTGCTGGCTGGCTTCCGGGACGGTCACCGGTAACCGGTCGCGTGTATATCCGGCTTTCTGTAGTTCATAAAAGAATCGCAGCGCACCTGGCGGATAGATCCCTTCACTGGTCAGGAGCTCCATGTTCTGGAAGAATGCATGGGTCTCATCCTCCAGCATGAGCTTGTTGTCGGACAACAGGATCATGCGGTCGGCCAGCGGGATCAGGTTTTCCAGATTATGTTCGATCACGATGATCGTGTTGTGTTGCTCGTTCTTGAGCTTCGCCAGGACGTCGAACACACGCCGCCGGCTGATCGGGTCCAGCATGGTGGTGGGTTCGTCGAGGATCAGTATCTTCGGCGTCATTGCCAGCACCGCGGCCAGCGCCACACGTTGTTTCTGCCCGCCTGACAGCTCGTAAGGAGGCTTGAGCAGCATCCTTTCCAGTCCGGTGAGCGCCGTGACCCACTCCAGTCGTTCGCGGATCTCCGGGATATCCATCCCCAGGTTCTCGAGCCCGAATACCAGTTCGTCCTCCACCGTCATTGCGGTGAATTGCGCCTCCGGGTCAGAGAACACCATTCCCGCTATCTTTTGCAGTTCCCCGTGTTCGTATTGTTCCACTTCCTTGCCGTACACAAACACCTCGCCATTCTTGATCCCGTTGTACTGGCCGGGGATGAGCCCGTTCATCGAGTAGGCGAGCGTGGTCTTTCCGGAGCCGTTCGGGCCGATGATCCCAACGAACATGCCCTCTTCGATCTGAAGGTTGATCCCCTCCAGGGCGGGCTGCTGGGTGTTGAGATATTTCCAGGAATACTCTTTGAGTTCAACGATGACAGACATGGTTCGCTCCGAGGGCTCCTAAAAGAACAGGTTTCGCAGCCCCTCGATCAAGAGGGACTGATCTGCAGAAAAATAGTGATACCGGTAACGAAGGACGAGGATGGCAAGGAACGTCAGGCTGATGACTGCCGTGAAGATCGCATCGTAATACTTGAAGGAATAATGGGTCAGCACGTAGTCGGCGCGTTTCACCTTGCTGGTGAAGGAGTATCCACGCGCCACCAGGGCATTGGTGAACTCCTCCGAGCGCCGCAGCGATAAGGCGAACAGCGGGATCATGTACATCACGTATTTGCGCAGCTTGTAGGCGATCGACTTGCCCGTGGAATCGAACCCGCGTGCCTGCTCTGCCTGGCGGACGATCTGGAAGTCCTCCAGCACCATGCCTGCCGACCGCAGCGCCATGGCGAACACATATGTGACCACGAACGGCAGCCGGATCGTCCGCATGGCAACGATCACATCGCGCTCACGCGAGGTGCTCAGGAAGAACACCATCGTAAAGATCATGGGCAGGATGCGGAAGTACACCACGAGCGCATCGCGGATGCGTTCCCAGTAAATATTGATGCCCAGGACCCGGGCAAGCAACTGGAATTCGGGATGGTTCCCTCCCAGGAAGACGTAGGAAATAATGATGATCGACCCCATCGAGATCGCCACCGGCACGTAGATTTTCAACGTCCGCATGTCCACATGGCTGATCCACATGAAAAGGATGAGGATGAGCATCAGCAGCATGTTCCACTCCGGCGCCGCGACGAACATCGGGAACAGGCTGACGATCAGCATGAAGAACAGCTTGACGAACGGGTGGATGATGTAAATGGGCGATTCGGTTGGGACGTATCCCAGTAAGGTCTTATTCATACATT
>DAITPI010000235.1:3472-7018 GCA_036833655.1 Anaerolineales bacterium
CAGCGAGCGAGTTACGACCACCAGCGCTTGACAAAGGCGGGCGTGCGGATGACGACAGCCGAAAGAGCCTTCAACAGGATGAAGTTGAAGACCAGGCCGGCAACCACATTGCCGCCGAACCAGCCCCAGATGAAGAGCGGCACGGAATCGGTCGTGAGCAGGCCAAAGCCCCTGAGCACCACCAGGGGTGACCACAGGGCCCCAAAGGCACTGGAAAGCACCATGGCCAGCAGCAGGATCGCGTAATCGCGCCTTGTCTTCAGGCGGGGGTCCAGCTTGAAGCGCCGGAAGACCCAGGCCGGCAGGAACGCCTGGACGAAGTTCGCCGGGATATACGCCGCAGAGACGTAGAACGGCGTGCCCGAGATGGCGTTCGAGAAGAACGGGAAGATCGTTCCTGCAATGACGCCCCAGGCGCCAAACCAGACCGAACCGACCTGCTGCACGGCAATACCCGTCCAGAAGAAGTTCACGCCGAAGCCGAGCGGGAAGGTGATACTGCCGAATGCCCCCACCACAAATCCGATCCCGATCAGCAGGGCGGTGATCACGATGTGGATGACCCCAACAGAGCGGCGTTCCCCGGGCTGAACCTCCCAGATCTGTTCAGCCGTCATTTCCCTGGTAGTCATCATCCCCTTGGTAGCAGCTTGATTGGACATCTTTTCTCCTTTTCGATCGAATATGATGGAACCGAAACACAGTATGCAATCGGGCGTGGACAGACTATCTCTGCATTTCACCTCCTTCCATTGGAGATCCGGATAAGAGGGCGGGAGGTTCGGTGGTTTTGGATAGCAAAAGGAGAGCCCGGGACTTCTAGGGAAGCAGGGTGGACACGGGCGATGTATTTCATTAAAGAGTTAACACAAAAATCGGAAAACAGTGTCTGGCTGGTGCAGTTTGCCTGTCACATCTGGAACTATACATGATCGGAGCAGCGATGGTCAATCTATGAATGTAACGATATTGTCAGACATATTTCAGGTTTGCCGGTATTGCGATCTTGAACCGGAGGATGGACACCAGGCGGAAGAAAGAATGCGATACCCCAAAGCTGGTACGCCGCAGGACGACTCACGAATGGGTTCGGTTAGGGGATCGAGTTAGCTCTACGAAGATTCTTTCAGAGCACGCTCCAGCAGATCGCTGACATGAAGCTCGCCCCCCCATTTGCGCAGATATTCCAGGTCAAGTTCGCCGGCACGGGTTTTGAGCACCCCAATGATGTCGCGCCATTGACGGTCTGAGACTTCGCCGCCCATGCGATACCATTCGAGCTTGGCAAGGATGGTATCTTCAGGGCTGGTGACATAAATACTCTCTTCAGGATTGCTGGAGATGACAGATGGTCTGCGCCGACTGAGCTGCATCTGATCGAAGAGGCGTGACTTGCGAATGAAAATATCCACCTTGAAGGCCGTCTCATAATGAATGAGGTTGAAGCTGATTTGATGCTCGATGGCATCTCTCATCATTTCATCATCCGCGTAGAACTCTTTGGAAAGCGCCTCGACCAGCGGCGGGATGTGTTGAGGCTGCACATCCGCGACGATATCGACATCCAGCGTCGAGCGCATGACGCCGTGCAGGGAACTGGCAAGCGAGCCGCCCACCGCGTAGGGAATGCCAAGGCGTTCAAGGGTCTTCGTAACGAGAAGTGTAATGCGGGTGGCTTCACCTTGCACGGTCGTAAACCTTTCGAGCCAGCTCTTCCCCGAGCATGAGGTCTGCCAGCATACGATGGAGCTGCTCAGGTGTCGCGGTGGGGTTGCGCTGCTTTATCCCTGTGAGCGCCAGATTTTTAACAGCCTCATTCAATCCGTCCACCATGCTCATTTTCCTCCAGGCTGGCATGCGCCGAATGAATTCGATCTGCATCTGCTCAATTTTGGGATCGGTATCAGAATACAGAGCGCTCATGAGGCTAGTATATCAGCCTGGGAAGCGAAAAGCGCGAATCTGCCGCAAAAACAACGCTTACCGTCAGTTCGACTGCGTTTTGCCTGTTTACATTTGATGAACGCGATACTGGGCGCGGCCTGGGCGGTGGTTGTGGTCATGAAGTCGCATTAAGAGCCCCGCTTCGATTCGAAACAAGGAATCCGTGAGATCAGCCCATTAGTTCGATCTCGCATTGCCTGTTAGGCTGTCAGTCGCTGAAATCCGGAGGCTTGGTCTTCGACATTCGGTTAAACATGGCCGCCATGAAGCCCAGGGTAGTGAATACCGCCAGGATCATTTTGGTCACGTCGATAATCGGCTCAACGCGCACGCCCGTTGGCGATATGACCACAACCGCAACCGGACGGGACAAGATACGTCCGCCCCCGCCGCCCCCTGCTCCGCTGCCCGGGTTTTCATTTTCACTCGTACCTTGCGAGCCACTTCCCACACCCAGGCCAAAACCTGCAATGCTCAAAACCTCTGCTGCCGGAATGACGATGTGATCCCCTTCACGAATCGGCGAAGCATAAACTGCCTCTACATTGGCGGCACTTAAGAATTTATCCATCGTCGCCTGCACCGTCGTTACTGAAGCGTTGACATCGAGCGGTCTGGCTGTCTGTGATTTTGGATCTAACGTTGAGGGTTCATCCATGGGGAACCTCCTTTCAGGAGCGAGCCTTTTTACGTCGAAAAAACATTCCTACAAGCATGGCAGTGAAACTGAGCCCGGCCAATGTCAGCATCGCGGCGCGAGTGACGTCCAAAACTGGCACGATTTTTTCCTGACCATTCCCGAGGCGCACCACGACTGCCACCGGTCGATTCCAGATGACACCGCCGTTAATGGCAGGAAACCGGAGCTGAATCACTTGCGAGCGGACATGTACCCGGGTATCCCGGATTGTTATGGGCGGGCTGGTGAGGGTCTCGATACGAAAGATAGAAGTTTGCATACTCTTTTACCTGTACAGGCATCGTGATCAGCCAGGGAAATTTGCGGCGAAGTCAAACCTTGCGATCAGTTCGATCGAGTTTTGCCAATGTAGATTTGATGAAAGCAATATTGGGCGGTGGTGATATACGAATAATACCACTAGAGACGTATCAAAGAACAAGACTCGAGACCTGCAGGTCGGCGGGGTCGACCCTTACAGGGCGTTTTGCGAAGACCCTCGCCGAGCGGGGAGAATGCGTGCGCACGAGGTGACAAGACGCATGCCCGGGAGGCGCATCGCCACAGAACGACTCACGAACGAATTCAGCTAGCGAAATGGAGAAACGGGAGGATGCGGGGAGATAGGGTAGTAACTTGGGACATTCAGTCACTGACCATGCTGGAGAGCCCATATAGCCAGGGACGCGAGTCCGATGCCCAGCAGGGTCACCAGGGTGTTGGGGGAACTCGTGCCCAGAATACTAAGTACAACGGCAGCAACCCCCATTGCCAGAGCGAGGCCCTTGAGGATGAGAGACATGAGTGGTTGATTGCCCATTTTGACCTCCGGAGTGTAGGCGAAACAGAAGCGGCTTTGGACTTGATCGGATCTCTTTGTGAGGTAAAACCCTTCTGGCCAGGTGAGGGTACGGTGTAGACAG
>DAITPI010000236.1:0-6993 GCA_036833655.1 Anaerolineales bacterium
GTCCTGCACCAGGTTGTTGCCGCCCGAGGTCAGCACGGTCGTGCCGGCAGTGAAGTGTTCGCATGCATACCAGCGATTGCCCGCGATGATCGTGTTGCGGATCGAGAGAGTCGGCACAGCGGCATTGAACGAGCCCAGGAAGATAGCCGACGGCGCCCAGTCTGGCCCGGCGTTGTCGGTGATGGTCGAACTCTCGATCGCCATGGCCCCATCGGTATGGAAGATCGCGCCGCCATGCCAGCCGGTAGAGCGATTGCCGCTGATCGTGCTGTTGCTGATCGTCATGTTGCCGAGGGAGCGGATGCCGCCGCCGACATCATTCGATACATTTCCACTGATCGTGCTGCGAACAATCGAGGTGGTTGTATTGAAGAACGAATAGACGCCACCGCCCGACCAGCCCGCGTTGTTGTTCGTCACACTGCTGTCGATCAGGTTGAACGTGGAGCCGCCTCCGTTATAGATACCACCGCCACCCTGCCAGAAGTCCCCGGCATTGGTCGCCATGACGTTCTGGGTGACGGTAACGTGATCCAGCGTCAGAGAGCCGTTGTTGAGGATGCCGCCGGCGAGCTGGAAGCCATAGCCGTTCTTGACGGTCAGGTATTTGACCGTGGCAGTAGTCCCGGCGTTGATTATGAATACGCGATCCGCGTTGTTCCCGCTGATCGCGAGACCTGGCGCCGCGGAGGCGTCGATGGTCACATTCTTACCGAGGGTCAAGGGACCGGAGAGCAGGCTAATGGTCTGACCGGCGAGCGTGCTCGAGAAGTTGATCGTGCCACCCACACAGACGGTGTCCAAGGCTTTGCGCAGGGAGCCAGCACCGCTATCCGCTGTGTTTTGGACGGTGACGGTTTCCGGGCAGCTCAAGCGGATCTGGTCCAGCATCACAGGCTTGTTGGAGCCATCGGGGATGGTGAAGCGCAGGGTTTTGATGGTGGTCAGATCGAGCGTGAAGCCGTCCGGGTTTGTGAAAGCGGTGAAGGGCAGACTGATCTTCTTCCAGCCAGCGAAATCCTCACGGAAGGAGGTCGTGAAGGTGACTGGCGCGGGACGGGTCTGATAGAGACGGACATAGTCAATGGACATGGTCGCCGGGAAGACCGTATCCGGGGATACCACGCCGCCGAAGTTGCCACCAATCGCCATGTTCAACAGGATGAAGAACGGGTGGTTGAAGACCCATTGCTTGCCCTGCAGGAACGGATCGTTCGGGGTGGCGGTGAAGTAGGGGACACCGTCCAGGAACCATGTGACCTTGTCCGGCTGCCATTCCACGGCATAGGTGTGGAAGTCATCCGCAACGGGTTTGCCCAGGTCGACGCTCTTACCATAACTTTGACCGCCAGAGTAGCCGGGTCCGTGCAGGGTGCCGAAGATCTCGTTGGGCACACGCCCGACATATTCCATGATGTCGATCTCGCCAGTCTGCGGCCAGTTGACCTGGTCGATATCGGTGCCGAGCATCCAGAAAGCGGGCCATAACCCGGCTCCAGCCGGGACCTTGATGCGAGCTTCGACGCGTCCATAGGCGACCTCGAAGCGGTTCTTGGTAAGCAGGCGGGCGGAAGTGTATTCGCACGGTCCGTAATAGCACATCAGAGAGCCGTCGGCTTTTTTGGCTGTGATCTGCAGGTTGCCCTTTCCATCTGTGGCAACATTGCTCGTTCCGCCGGTGTAATATTCCAATTCGCTGTTACCCCAACCGGGGATGCCGTTCACCGTTCCATCGCCGACCTCCTGTCCCCAGACGCTGGCGTTGGGCGCGGTAACGGTCTTGCTGTTGAACTCATCGGACCAGACCAGTTTCCAGGTCGAGGAATTGCTGGCGATGGGAGGATTGTTATCCAGGTTGACGATCACATCCTTGTTGATGTTGCGCCCGTAATACCAGAAGCTGACGCCCCCCGAAGCGCTCCAATCCTGCTGCACCGGGAAGGTGCGGCTGAAGTTGTAGGTCCCTTTGCCGTTCTTCTGGACAGTTTTCAGGACTTGTTCAAAAGCACCCTGCGAGGGCAATGCCAAAGGATCGCCGGAAGCGATCTCAAAATTGGTGAGGATCGCTTTCTTGTCGATGCTCCACAGATACGGATAGGACTCGAAATCATCGAGCAGCAATGCATCGTAAGACTCGTTGTCCAGAATATTCAGTCGGGCGATGGGGGGAATCCCGAGCGCCGCGCCGCCGGTGGGATTGGACAATGAAACCAGCACACCACGTTCCCCTTGATACTTTTGATTATCAATGGTCTGAATGGTGAAGGATTGCAGGGTGGTGTTAGGCGGGAAGGTCAGGGTGCCGCTGGCCGGGGTGAAATCACGGTTCGGGATGGCGGAACCAAAGCTGGTGGCGTATTGAACCGTCACGGTTTCGCTGACGGGTTTGCTTAGTTTGGCAGTCAGGGTGGCGGTCGTACCTTCGGTGAATTTGTAATCGATCGCGTTGAAACCGACGGTCAATGGTCTGATGGGCGCCACGCCGTAGACCATGGCGTTGTCGACATAATAGGTCTGCAGGGCGGGCGTTGTGATGGTGCCCAAAGCCCACCCGTAGACCTCGGTCAAACCGAAGCCGTCGTTGGGGGCGCCATTGCCGATCTCTTTGCGGTGCATGTCGGCGAATGACAGCTTGATCTCCTTCCAGCCGCTGAAATTGTCGATGACGTCGATCGACCAGCGCTCGGCATCGTCCCGGGTGGAGCCGGGGTTGCGGTTGTCGAGCACGTCCACGAACATGGTGGTGCCGCTGTTGTTGCCGTAGAGCCAGAAGGAGAGGCCTTCGTAGGCGCTCCAATCCTGCGGCACCCAGGCGTTGACAGCACCATTCTCGAAGTTATGCACGAACCCCGCGAACGAGACCACACTCAAGTCCATTTTGAGGACGTTATTCGGGGTGGCAGCACCGGGTATGGGGGTGGGAGGAGCCGCAGTCGTCGAGATCGCCACGCTGCTGTTGGGGTCGTTGAAGGTAACGAAGCCGATGGCGATGCCGTTGGGGTCTGTGCCGGTGGGAAGACCCGCCTCAAAGTCGTCGATCAGGGGCAGCCCGGCTGCCAGTGCCGGCACCGCGAAAGGGGAAACCAGAACATTGAGCAACAAGCTCAGAATAAGCATCACCGTAAATGTTGCATGTTTGATCTTCATTGTTCTTCTCCTGAGAAAGCTAATGATGGGTTGCTGAGCAGACAGGCCTGGTGAGAAGTGGGAGAGGTGTCGTTGCGCGTTCTCCTTTCGCGAATTGTCTTGTGATCGATTCTCTAACCCTAAAGCTAACATTAAGTATACGTTATATCTTTTTTCCTATACAGTGTTCTCCTTTCTCAAAAGGTTACACATGCACGCGCCTCGGTCCGATTCCAAAAACTGCCTCCAGAGACTGAATTTCTCTGGAGGCAGTTGCTTCTCGGGCGTATGTCAGACGCTTCTATTCCGGACGATCAGCTTGCCGGTTGTCCGGACTCTGCTCACGCCCGCGCAGATGCCTGTCCCCAGGAGCAGCAATCCGGCTCCGCTGAGGGTCATAACCGCCTTGAACGCATCGGCGTAATTGACGCCGTTCCAGGTGTGGGTCGAGCCCATCGTGTACTGGATGGTGAGAGTCAGCAGCCCGAGCAGGATCGCCGCAGCGCCGCCGGCAAGGGTATTGGAGTTGCGATCGCCCTTCTTGAAATCCACTCCCTGCCAGATGGCGGGAATCCGGAAGAGCACAAAGATCGCCAGCGTGAGAAGGTTTGTGTATACGACGGCGTCGACCGGCATGGATTTGCCCCGCAACGTGCGTGAGACAAAGATATGGATTGCTCCAATCGCTACGCCGGCAGCCAGGACGATAAGCGCATCCCGATAAGAGTTATCTGCCCCGCGAATGAGCCGGACCGTGGTACGAATGCCCAGGACGCCAAGAAAGATCCCCACCGCCACGAACAGGATGTAGAGCCATTGGAACGGAGCCAGCGGCCTCATGCTTTCCCATCGCGCCGGGAACAGCGCCGCGCAGGTGGTACCGATGCCACCGAGTAACGTGAAGCCGCCTGTCAGCGCCATCAGCACGATGCCGATGAAGCGTAACGTCTTTCCCCACCAGGTATTCTTGGACATTGTAAGCTCCTTTGTTGGAAATGAGACCCTTAAGGTTCTTGCTGCGAATTCCCCGGGGAAGGGATGGGACGAACCCTTTAGGGTCTGTTGTGCTATCCAAACTTAAACCCTGCCACAAAACAAATCGTCATCAATAAGAGCAGTCCGGGCATTACTTTTAATATAGTCTCGCGCGAGAGTATCGGCCTGCCGGTCTTAAGGAAGGAGAGCAGCAGTCCGCCCAGCCCGATCAATGCCCCGCCGATACCCACCAGGGCGAATGCCAGTCTGGTCTCGCCTCGCAATGCGGTCAGGATCGGTAGCAGGAAGATCGTCAGGCCGGCGATGCCATGCACAATGGCAATGACCACGGTTGGCAGGCGGCCTCCTCCCGGAGCAGAACGCGTCACGATCACAGCCGCGAAGCCAACCATGGTGAAGAGCACATACGGGGTCCGGAGGGCAGGCAAGTGCTCCCAGACGAGACCCAGGGCGAGGCTGAGGGGAATGACCGTCGAAACCACGACCACAACCGGCGATTCCAACGCGTCGAACCCAAGGATGATCAGCAACAACCCTGCCACCAGCAAGACGCCGAAGGAAATCGTGTAGGCAAGGATGGGAACAGTGGAGAGATTATCGATACCGACCACGATCTGATAGGCAGCCAGGAGGCCCGTGGCGAGGACGAGGAAGCGGTCGAGCAGGGTCATTTTCATACGTGTTCAGTCCCCTCTCCTACAGGGAGAGGGGTAGGGGTGAGGGCTAAAACGCGTGTAGCGCCAGGATGATCATCGAGCTCAGCATGTAGACCGAGGCGTAGCGGAACAGGCTGAAGTTGACGCGATCGGACTGGACGCGGAAGGTGGCAAAAGCCAGGAGCAGCAATCCTGCGGAGAGGACCGCAATCAAACGCAGATAGCCCGCGCTCAAGCCGATCAGGATGCTTGCCCAGCCGATCGCCAGGGCCGCGAGAATCGAGGAGACTGCGATCGTCGCCCGGGTGAAAGAATCCCCATAGGTGGAGGGGAAGGTCGGTACCCCCGCGTTGCTGTAGTCCTCCCGGAACTTGAGGGAGAAGGTGAGCGTGTGCGTGGGGATCCAGAAGAGGATCGAGAGCGCCAGCAGCATGCCGATCAGGTCGATCTGATCCACGGCAAGGACGCGCCCCGCCAGGATGGGCATCGCGCCCGAAATCCCACCCCACAGGATGGACCAGCAGGTGACCCGCTTCAGCCAGAGCGTGTACACCACCACGTCGAAGAACCAGCCCGCGAAGACGACGGCTCCGTACAGAGGGGCAATTCGCAGCGCGCCCGCAACGCCCAGGAATGAGACGATCATGCCTACCCAGAACACCTCTCCGCGGCTGAGCTGGCCCGAGGCGGCAGGACGCTTATGCGTGCGCTTCATCTTCGAGTCGATGTCGTGGTCGTACCACATGTTCATGATCGTCGAGCCGCTGATGGCAAGAAAGAGGCTAACGGACATACCGAGCAGGGTGGGGATGTGGACTGCCGTGTGCGCGCTCAAATACCCGGCGATGCCCGTGGCAAGCAGGAGGCCCGTCTGTGAGCTTTTGATGAGCGGGATGTAGAGCTTTATTTTTTGGGGCAGGGCAGGCATGATTACTCCTAAAGCGATCTGCGAGGTTCGAACCCTGAGATTCGATATTCACCGGCTGATTCTAACCGAATATCGAATCTCTACGCACGAATATCGCTACCGCGCACACCGGAATCCCGCGCCGGGGCTGTAGTAGGTGGGTGTGGCGTTGTTGCGGACCCATATCCGCAGGTCCATATCGTAGGTGTCCTTTGAACCGCCGCGCAGGAAGCGGTAATGCATGCCTTCATGGACATCGCCCGTCCACTGCCAGACGTTGCCCGCCATGTCGTACAGCCCGTAGGGCGAGGCCGAATCGAGGGTCTGGTAATTGCCGTATTTGTGCCCGTTATAGAAGCCGACGGGACTGGTACGTGAGCCGAACGAGCTCATGTCTTCGAAGGGATCGCGGCTGGAATAGAAGTTGGCGTTCTCTCGCAGGATCTCCTCACCCCAGGGAAAGGGACGCGTGGATCCTGCGCCTGTCGAAGGACCCCGCGCAGCCTTTTCCCATTCCATCTCCGTGGGCAGGCGCCAGCCGTAGTATTTGCAGTAGCCCCAGGCGCCGAACCAGGTAACCATGGTCATCGGGTGGTTTTCGTAGCCAGCCGTCGCCCCAAAGGTGGTCTTGCTCGTGAACTCTATCCTTTGCGAGGGGTCGTTCAAGGGGATAAAAAGCCAGTCGCCTGCCTTGATCTCTTCCTCATGCTTCACGCCGCGGAACTCGTCGCCCGGGTAATAGCCAGCGATCCCTTCATCTATGATCTTGACGAAACCGTCTGCCCGCGCCGCCGTCAGGAAATCGGCATACTGGCTGACGGTCACATCGGTGACCATGATCTCGTAGGCTTGCGTGGATTCCACCTCTTCATGTTGCCCGAAATAGAATTCTCCCGCCGGGATCTGCACCCAGGAGTCCGGGTCGATGCCGGTGTCGTAGGCGGGGAGAGGGGCGTTCAGGTCCACGGGGGCGCAAGAGATCAGCAGTGTCATTACGAGCAGGAGCACGACGACGCCGCGGCAATCTCCTGTCGATCGGATGTTGTGCCGCTGCATTGCCCTTCGACTGCGCGGCGCTCCGCTCAGGGCGGAGATGCATTTCATTCCATCACCTCCTGTGCGAGCTCGTGGGTGGACTCCTCCTTCCAGCGCCCTCGCGGCTTGCACAGATCGATCAGCCGCCAGAGCATGACGATGGCAAGCAACACCAGCAGCAGACCAAGCCCGATGTCGATGGCATACATGAGCGCGTTGACCAGCGGCTGCTGCTCTGCTTCGCTGATGAAGAGCCGTTTCATTTCGAATATG
>DAITPI010000237.1:0-6989 GCA_036833655.1 Anaerolineales bacterium
CAATCTGCGAATCCTGAAAACCATTGGTCAGGTCACAGAATTCGATGCAAACGGTAACCCGCTCATCATGATCGGGGCCAACCAGGATATTACGAAACAGAGAGAAGCGGAGCAGGCATTACGGGAGAGCGAAGCCAGATTCCATAGCGCGTTCGAGCATGCAGCCATCGGGTATGCTCTTCAAACGCCTGAGGGACGTTTCCTGGATGCGAATGCCGCCTATTGCAAGCTGATGGGCTATTCGGTGGATGAGCTGCAGCAGCTTCATTTCTTTGAATTTCTGCATCAAGAAGACTACTACCAGCACATGCAATTGGTCGAGCAGCTGCTGGAAGGCGAAATCCCGGATTTCGTAGTCGAGAGCCGCTATTATCGCAAGGATGGGAGAGTCGTCTGGATCCGAAAAAGCTGCTCGCTGGTCAAAGAGGCGGACGGGCAACCGAAATGGATGCTTGCCTTGCTCGAAGACATTACCGAGAGCAAGCAGGCGGAGCGAGCGCGGCGGGAGAGCGAGAATATCTATCGCGCCATCGGAGAAGCCATCCGCTACGGCATCTGGATCTGCGAACCGGACGGTCGCAACATCTACGCCAGCCAATCCTTCCTCGATCTGGTGGGGATCACCCAGCAGCAGTGCTCCGATTTTGGCTGGGGCGACACCCTGCACCCCGACGACGCGGAACGGACGATTGCCGCCTGGAAGGAATGCGTGCGCACGGAGGGGGTCTGGGATATCGAGCACCGTTTCCGCGGCACAGATGGCCAGTATCATCCCATCCTGGCGCGGGGGATACCGGTACGCGATGAGCACGGAAAGATCCTCTGCTGGGCAGGCATCAACCTGGATATCAGTCGCCTCCAGCAGGCGCAGCACGATCTCAAGACGAGCAAGGAGCGTTTCGCGGTGGCACTGAAGAATTCTCCGATGCTCGTCTCCACCTCGGATCGAGATTTGCGCTACACCTGGATCTATAACCCTCCCATGGGCATGGAAGCGGGCGATATGATCGGCAAGACGGACGAGGAACTGAACGATCCGGAGAATGTCAGGGAGTTGGTGGCGCTCAAACGCTCTGTGCTGGATAGCGGCACTGGCAGACGCACCGAGATCGAATGGCGCTATCAGGGCAAGGTCTATTATTACGATGTGACAGCCGAACCAGTGTTGGATGAAAAAGGAGCCGTCACAGGGCTCACGGTGGCGGCGATCGATGTCACTGACAAAAAGCGAATCGAGCAGGTCCTGCTGGAAGACCGGGTCCGGATCGAATTGCAGCGCCGCCTCCTGGAACAGCGCGAGGAGGAACGCCTGGCGGTTGCCCAGGATATTCACGATGGTCCTACACAAACGCTAGCCAGTGTGATGCTCCGGCTCGATATTGTCAGAGAGCTCGAAACCGGTCCGGCTGTGCACGAGGAATTCGACAGGATCGAGGCCGATATCCGCCAGGTCGTCCAGGAACTGCGCGAGATCATCGCCGAATTGCGCCCGCCCCTCCTGCAGCTTCTGGGATTATCCCAGGCAATGCGCGCCTATGCCGAGGATTTTCGGTCGAAATACCCGGAGATCACACTCAAACAAGAGATCGCCGACGACGGGGACCAGCTTTCTATGGACGCCTGCCTGAGTCTCTTCCGAATCTATCAAGAGGCGTTGAATAATATCGTTCACCACGCGGAGGCCACCCGGGCACAGGTGCGGTTCTCGTTTGTGGAGGATCACGCTGTACTGGAGATCGAAGATAACGGCAAAGGCATGGATGTCCTTCCGGATTTGATCAGTCAGACGGCCAAAGGTCACTACGGTATGGCCGGTATGCGTGAGCGTGCCGAGGCCGTGGGAGGTAAGCTGCAGGTGCGGTCCGCTCCGGGGCAGGGAACCAGCCTACGAGCGACGATCCCGGTCCACACGGAGAGCTAGAGACGGGCGCCAGCGGCGGTCGAAGCAGTAAATCACCTGTAAGGTGCAAGGCGCGGAGATTGGAGTACACTGGAAATGCCAATCGTCATTTCTCCTTTTTTCCTTGGATGCGGCTCGAACATTGTCCTTCGAGCCGCATCCATTTAAGGCTCGCCTTGAGCCACTAGCGGTCGAGAGGATAGCGTGTCGTTCCAGAGATTATCTGGCTGAGAGCCGGACCTACGGCACCCTGACTGTGCATCGGTTGAATCGCACCACAAAACGACCTATAATGAAGGCAGGCATGCGCACAAGCTGATTGGACATAGGAGGCGTCACGAGACGCCCGGGCAGGGACCATCATGCAACGAGAGCACGTGAAGCCCAACGAGGATTCGCGGTTTCGCATCCTGACGGAAATCAGCCAGCAGATCACATCCATCCTGGATATCAACGAGCTCCTGCACAAGGTTGCCAGGATCATCCAGGATACCTTCGGCTATTACCACGTGGGGATTGGGCTGATCGAGAACGATGACGTGGTCTATCGGGTGGGCGCAGGCATCTTGTGGGATGACCCCGGCTTCCAATTCAAGCCGGGGCGGCTGAAGGTTGGCCTGCAGGGCATCACCGGCTGGGTTGCCCGGACCGGCGAGCCGGCATTGCTCCCCGACGTCGCCAACGATCCGCGCTATGTCTGGATGCAAGGCAGCCTCACCCGTTCTGAGCTGACCGTGCCGATCACGGTCAAGGGCAGGATCCTGGGCGTGCTCGATGTGCAGAGCCAGCACCTGGACGATTTCGAGCATAGCGATGTGGAGCTCATGCAAGCGATCGCCAGCCAGACCGGCGTCGCCATGGAAAACGCCCGGCTGTTCTCCGAAAGCCAGGCGCTGCTGAAAGAGACCGAACAGCGCGCTCACGAGCTGGCGATCATCAACAGCGTCCAGCAGGGGCTCGCCTCCAAGCTCGACGTCCAATCCATTTACGACCTGGTCGGGGATACTTTTCATAAGTTTTTCAATGCCCAGGTCGTGATGATCTCCACCTACGATCCCCAGTCGGATTCCATCGAGCACCACTATGCCATCGAGCGCGGGCAGAGAGTGTACTCACCGGGCCGGCACCCGCCCGGCGGCTTCCGGTCTCAAATCATCCAGAGCAGGCAGCCCCTGCTCGTGAACCGGAACGTCGCGCAGGAGGCCACGCGGCTCGTCCAGCCCATCCTGCCGGGGACTGCCACGCCGAGATCGTGGCTGGGCGTACCGATGCTCAACAATGGCCAGGTTACGGGGATCTTGAGCGTCCAGAACGTGGACGAGGAGAATGCCTTCGACGAAGCGGACGTGCGCCTGCTGCAGACGTTCGCGGCGGCGATGAGCATTGCGCTCGAGAATGCGCGCCTGTACGAGAAAGAACGTCAGGTGGCGATCCTAGAAGAGCGCCAGCGCCTGGGCCGGGAGCTGCACGACTCGGTCACGCAGTCGCTCTACGGCATCAGCCTGTATGCACAGGCCGCTCTCGGCAAAATGACAGCCGGTGATCCGGCGCGGGCGCGCCAGTATCTCGAGGATATCCAGAACACCGCCCAGGAATCCCTGGCGGATATGCGTATGTTGATCTTCGAGCTGCGCCCGCCCATCCTGGAGCGGGAGGGTCTGGTCGCCGCACTCCAAAACCGTTTGAGCGCTGTGGAAAACCGGGCGATGATCAAGTCGAACATCCGCAGCAACTTGACCGAGCGCCTGCCGCGTGCGACTGAGGAAGGACTGTACCAGATCGCCCGCGAGGCGCTCAATAACGTGATCAAACACGCCCATGCGCGGAATGTGCTGATCGACATCGAGCAGAGCGCTACATCCGTCACGCTGGAGATCCAGGACGATGGGATCGGCTTCGACTCCGAGACCGCCGTCGGCAAGGGCTGCCTGGGGCTTGGCAACATGCAGGAGCACGCCCAGGCACAGGGCTGGCACATGCAGATCGCCAGCCATCCAGGGGATGGGACTCGCATCCGAGTGGAGGTGCCATCAATATGACCGAAAAAACTGCGCAGACGACTGCAGCCATCCGCGTCCTGGTCGTGGACGATCACGCCATCATCCGCAAAGGTATCCGCGCCGTGCTCGACCTCGTGCCCGATATCGAGCTCGTGGGAGAAGCCGAGAACGGGGTGCAGGCGGTCGAGCTGGACCGCGAGCTAACCCCCGACGTGGTCCTGATGGACCTGATGATGCCGGAGATGGACGGTATCGAGTGCATCAAGCAGATCAAAACCGGGCGGCCCAGCGCGCGCATCCTGGTGCTGACCAACTTTGCCGGCGAAGACATGATCTTCCCGGCGATCAAAGCCGGGGCGATGGGCTACCACCTCAAGGACTCCAGCCCCGAAGCGCTCATCGAAGCCATCCGCCAGATCAACCGCGACATCGTGTCCCTGCACCCAAGCATTGCCAGGAAAGTTCTGGAGGAACTGCATAGCGCCGGAGAGAAGCGCCCGCTTTCGGAGGAGCCGCTCACCCAGCGCGAGATGGAGGTGTTGCGGCTGCTTGCCCAGGGACTCGAAAACCACGAGATCGCCGCGCAGTTGGTGATCAGCGAAGCCACGGTGCGCACCCACGTCAGCAATATCCTGGGGAAGCTCCACCTTGCCAGCCGGACCCAGGCGGCGCTCTATGCGCTGCGGGAAGGGCTAGCCACTCTCAAGTAAGACTTTCGCCTCCACAATTTGCGTAGTCCGGGGCTACACGCCGAGGAGAAAAGACCGTCCAGAAACGGTCTTTTTGCTTACCCCGATTTCCACCGCAAACCGATGCAAGGGAGAGCCGCCTCTGGTATCCTGATGGCAGATCACCGGGTTTGAAAGACTCCCGGTCCAGGAGAGATAAACCCGTAGTTTTGACGGAGGCAGACATGAACGAGATCTATCGCTGGCAGACAGAGGCATTGGTCGCCCTGGAGAGGCAGGAGTTCAAGCGTGAGATGGATAATATCCGCCTGATCCGGGATGCGGGCCTCTCGAACCCCGGTCTGTTCGAGCGCACCGCCATCGCGCTGGGCAAAGCCCTGATGAAGGTCGGAGGGCGACTGCACAAGGAGTATACGGATCCTCAACAGGCATACCAGGTGACCAGCTGCAAGTATGCAGCCTGACCCCAGAATCCAACAATTGCAGCAGGGCTTCCATTGTTACGATCCAGAGCGGCAATGGAAGCCCTGTCTCATCCCTGCACCGCCGGACAAAGGGAGTCACCATGGATAGACAGCTGCGCCTGTTGATCGTTGACGATAACCCGCGCGCCCGGGATGGGCTCTCCGCCTTCCTCTCCACGCAGATGGGACTCCGGGTCATCTCGGAAGCCTCAAACGGCGAGGAGGCATTGGCAGAGGTCGAGAGCCAGCACCCGGACCTGGTGCTGATGGACATCCAGATGCCGGTCATGGACGGGCTGCAGGCAACCCGGATCATCAAGCAGCGTTGGCCGCAGGTCAAGGTCATTATCCTGACGATCTATTCCGAGGGCGAGTCCCCGGCACGGCAGGCAGGCGCCGATGGTTTTCTCGTCAAAGGCTGCTCTACAGAGGAGCTGCGAGAGACCCTGTGCTCGCGAAGCTAGATTGGGTGGGTTTTCCGGTTCTCCACGTTTTGCGTAGTCACTCTCCCCGTAACAATTAGCCAAAAATACATCTTCCAGTGGATGCAAAAGCGACCGCAGTTCGCTACACTAAAAGCGAACGTTGGTCGCTTTTCGACATATCCTTTTCCTGGAGTCCAGCATGCCCAAAGGCATTCCCCTCACCGAAGAAGAACAGGCCAGGCGCCGCCACGAGATCTTTCACCAGGTCGTCCCGGTATTTCTGAAGCAAGGCTTCCACGAGACCTCCATGCGCGAGATCGCCGAGGCTGCCGGACTGGGCAAGTCCACCCTGTACGATTACTTCAAAACCAAGGATGAGATCCTGGTCTATTTCTTTGAGGACCAGTTGAATGACCTGACCGCCGAGGCGCAGCGCATTGCAGTAGAGAACTGCACGGCGGACATGCGGTTGCGAAAGATCATGGAAGCCTATATAGAGAGCCTGCAGGCAAACAAGAGCCTGTTCATGAAGCTGAGCATGGAATCGCAGCGTCTCAAACTGCAGAGCCAGAGACAGATCCAGCAAAGGCGCCACGCCTACCAGGATATGATCCGCGCCCTGATCGAGGAAGGCATACGCGAGGGCATCTTCCGCCCGGTCAATGCCCTGCTGGCGGCGCGCCTGCTGATCAGCGGGATGGCGCCCGTCATTTACACATCCCGCGTGACCGGCACTCCCCAGGAGATGCTGAAGGACACGCTGGAGATCTTCTTCAAAGGCATCGAGGCATGTTGATATGTTGCAGTAGAGAGCGAACGCCGTTCGTTCATCTGGTCGGCCTCGGACTAAAGACAGGAATGACATGGAGCAACACATGATAAAAAATCTCGCCTTATTGTCACTCCTTGCTGCGGGGGGCTTGTGTGCCTGTGGCGCCGTCGCCTCAGCGCAAAAGAAGCCATCCAAAAACAGATATGCCATCGTCGGTGTGTCGATTATCGATGTAGAAAATGGAGCCACAGTTCCCGCACAAACCGTCATCATCGTGGGCGCCCGCATCGATCAAATCGGCGCGCAGGACGAAGTAACCATCCCGCGCAACGCGGAGATCGTCGATGGAAATGGTCTGTACCTGATGCCCGGGCTTGTGGATGCACACGTCCACTATTTCGATGCGCCTGTCTTCGGACGAGTGATGCTTGCCAATGGCGTACTGCTCGTCAGAGACATGGGTATGCCGAACGAATTCATATTGCCTCTGCGTGACCAGTTAAACAGCGGTGAAATACTGGGGCCAGAAATGGTCGCCACCGCCGTACAGTTGGACGGAACGCCGCCCTTGATCCCTTCCATTGCCCTGGGACTCGGCACACCCGAGGAAGCCCGCCTCGCAGTCCGCCGGCAGGCAGAAGCAGGCGTGGACATGATCAAGGTCTACAGCAAGCTCGATCGGGATGTATTCCTGGCGATCCTCGACGAAGCAAAGAAGGAAGGTCTCAAGGTCGTCGGG
>DAITPI010000238.1:0-6984 GCA_036833655.1 Anaerolineales bacterium
ATCGCCGCAACGGTCTCGTCCAACCGGTGTCCCTGGAAGTCAACGGCGCAATTGCAGGCCTCGCTGGGCATACCCGAGTAAAACTCGCTTACCTGGTTGAGCGGCAGGGTAAGAACGGTGTTCGCCCAGCCCCGCCCGCTAGCTTCGAAATCCTGGCGAGCCAGCTCGCGCAGATCGTGGTCGGAGCAATCCTGGCTGCAAGTAAGCATCTTGCGTGCCAGGGCACGGTCGAGAATGCGCGCCTCGAAGAGCCGATAAATCCTGGTGGTCAGAGCCCCGCGGGCAAAGTAGTTTTCTGTCGAAGCGGGATGATCTTCGATGACCGTTCCGAGCAATTCTGAATGGAATTGAGGAGCAGTGAGGTTCACATCCAGTGCCCCGCCAAGCTCCTCGGTCAGCTCACGGATCGGGTCCGCTTCGAGAACGGTATCATCCGGCTTGTCAAAGTGCTGGAGGCAGAATTCCTGCACTGCGCGCCAGGCAGCCGGCTCGATGAAGATCCGGAGGTCCCGCTCGGACCGGGAGCGCTCGCTGTCGAAGTGAAAGGGGCCGATCACTTCGCGCAGGGCCTCCGGGTGGAAAAGTCGAAGCGCTCCGCCAAATGGTTGAGCTTTCACCTCCACGTGACGCCGATTTCCATCCCCGAGAAGAGTTGCCTTACGCTCCAACGCGAGCATTGTCTCTCCGCTTGCCGGGTGCTCGAACACGACCCGCGCCAGGGCAGCGACACTGACCCGCAGGCTGAGCCGGTCTGTGGCGCCAACGCCGATCTCTTCATTTAGATCCTTGTTGACCATGGGAATGAGCCTGATCGCCTGATGCTAGACAAACGTCACGATCTCTTCCAACGGCTTCTTCGTGACCACGGGAACGCGGGCATCGCTGGCAGGATAGCCCACGACCAGGATCAGGAACGGCTTCGTATCGGGCGGCATATGCAGGATGCCATTCAAAAAGCCCATAGGGCTGGGCGTGTGGGTGAGGGAGACGAGTCCGGCGTTATGAATGGCAGCAATCAGAAATCCGGTGGCGATGCCCACCGACTCGTTGACATAGTAGTTCTTGAGGCGGCGTCCGTCGGGTAGATAGCTGTGATTCCGTCCGAAGATGGCGATCAGGTAAGGCGCGGTCTCGAGGAAAGGTTTGTGCTCATCCGTGCCGATCGCGGCCAAAGCGTCCAGCCACTCCTGGGGCGCACGGCGCTGATAGAACTCTCGCTCCTCCTGTTCAGCCGCGATGCGGATCTCACGCTTGACTCTCGGATCGCTGACGACCACAAAGTGCCAGGGCTGGAGATTGGCGCCGCTGGGAGCCAGTCCCGCCGTCCGGATGCACTCTTCAATGACCTCGCGTGGCACGGGCCGGTCAGAAAAGTCGCGGACGGTGCGACGTCTCTGCATCTCGAGCCGAAATTCGCGGGCACGCTGCTTCATTTGTTCAGGGGGATATTCAAGATAAGAAGATAAAGGCTGAAAAAGTGCTCTCGACATCCTGATCCTCGCATCACAATAAGGTTGCTAACAGTATAGCATAGGGACAGGCTTGCTTTTCTTTTCGTAATCTTGGCTCATTCTTTACACAACCTTTACATGAAAGGAGTATTCTTGGGACAGAAAAACAAAAGAGATCGGGATCCTATCCCGAAAAGAAAAGGAGTACACACGAATGAAGAAGATACTTTTGACTACTGCGGTGATCGTACTGGCCCTCGCTGTGCTGGGTGTAGGCGCTGCGTTTGCACAGGGTGGGCAGCCGCCGGCGGGTGCAGGTCTGGGTCAGGGCGGCTATGGTTGGATGCATGATTACGTCGAACAGGCTCTGGCAGCGAAGCTCGGCCTGACCGAAGAACAGGTGGAAGACCAGCTAGTGGCCGGGAAAGCGATGTACCAGATCGCCCTCGATAACGGCATCAAGCAGGAGGACCTGGCGATCTTCATGAACGAGGTCCACAAGACAGCCTTCGACAAGGCGGTCAAGGATGGCGTCATTACGCAGGAGCGCGCCGACTGGATGCTGCAGCGTATGCAGAACATGTACCAGAACGGCTATGGCCCTGGCAATTGCCCGATGCATAACGGACAGGGCGCTCAGTTCAACCGCGGACGCGGGATGGGGCCCGGCATGATGCGGGAATGGGCCAGCCAAAACCCGTAATCGTTGAGGAGAATTTGGATCTCCGACACTTCCTTATCTCATGATAAGGGAGTGTCGTTTTTTTCCAGCGAGGGCTTCTAGCCCGTCATCGTTCAGGAATGTGTCACGGCACAAGCATGACTTACTTTTCTGCCAGAGGGATTAACAAGATCGGCACACGCGCCCGTCGAACCACATTCGGCGCGACGCTGCGCGCCCAGAATGCCGCCGCACCCGCTTTGCGGTGGGTTGTCAGCACGATCAGATCTGCTGCCAGCTTCCCCGCGATATTCACGATCTCGGTTGCCGGGTCGCCGCGAGCTACTTCACCTGTCACCCGAACCCCTGTCGGCTTCAATTCATCCAGATGCTCCTGCAAATCCTCCACCGCGTTTTCCACGTCGATGTCCAGCAAAGCGGCTGTGGTCGCCGGCAGTAGACTGCTGGCGGCAGCAGCCTCGCCCGCCACCGTGGTGAATGTTGGGATCACGGTCAGTAAATGAATGCTCGATCCATACGGGCGCGCCAGTTCCAGGGCGGCGGGCAGGCTGGCATCATGAACGGGACCGGTGTCGAGCGGGACAAGGATCTTGTGCAGCTTGAATGCCGGGGGAGGGCTGTTGTCCGGTTTGACCAGCAACAACGGCGTCACCCCCTGCGCGACGACCTGCTGGGCAATGCTGCCGTACAGCAGCTCGCGAAAGCCCCCACTCCCATGCGTGCACATCACGATCAGGTCGAGCTGGAATTCTCGCGTTGCGTGCTCGACGATGCTGGCTGGAACATCTTTTACAGCCGCGGTGTGAACGTGTGTATCGACCTTCACTTCGGAGGGGAAATCGCGTTTTCTGACAGTCTCAAGATAGGCGAGTGCCTCCTCGGGCCGCGTGATGTGATGCTCCTTGTGGATCTCCTGCGGCGCATCCTTTTCAATCACGTGCAACAAGGTGACTGGAGCATCCAGTTTTTGTGCCAGCGAAATAGCGACGGGAATGGCGGCCTCTGCCAGTCTGGAACCATCCAGAGGGACAAGGATGTGCTTGAACACACTAGCCTCCGAAGAAGACCTGAGATAGCAGGAAGAGATTCAAGACAATGATCAGCACAGCGGCCAGGCTGGCTGCCATGGTCGTGATGCGATGATTGACGAGTGTGCCCATAATATCACGCCTGCTGGTGAACATGATCAGCGGGATGATCGCGAAGGGTAGACCAAAGGAGAGCACGACCTGGCTGATCACCAGCGTGCGTGTGGGATCCAGTCCGATGAAGATGACCAGCAGCGATGGCAGCATGGTGACGGCACGCCGTATCCAGGCAGGAATATGGAAGTGCAGGAAGCCCTGCATGATCACCTGCCCCGCCATGGTTCCCACCGATGAAGACGAGAGCCCCGAGGCAAGCAGAGAGATAGCAAAGATCCATGAGGAGGCAGGGCCGAGCAGCGGCTCGAGAGTCCGGTGTGCCTCCTCGATAGTGCCAATCTGGGTCAGCCCGGCGTTGAAGAATGTCGAGGCAGCCATGATCAGCATTGCCATGTTGATCAGGCCCGCAAGACCCATGGCGATGAACACATCGATCAGCTCATAACGGAAGAGCCTGCGCTGCTGTTCGGGGTGACGGGTAACGATCCTGTTCTGCGTGAGCGCCGAGTGCAGGTAGATCACGTGTGGCATGACGGTTGCCCCCAAAATGCCGGTGGCAATCAGCACGCTCTCCGTACCAGAGAATTGTGGCACGACTGCATGGAACAGCACATCGGGCCAGGAAGGTTTATCGAGAAAGGTCTCGATGAGGTAGCTTACCGCCACTGCCCCGACCAGCGCGGTGATCACTGCCTCCAGTGGGCGGAAGCCGTAACGCTCCAGGCCGAGAATCAGGAACGTGACCAGAGCCGTAATGATCCCCGCGAGCCAGAGCGGCATCCCGAAGAGCAGGTAGAACCCCAGTGCCGCGCCAAGGAACTCGGCCAGGTCTGTGGCAATCGCCACCAGCTCCCCGATGACCCACATGCCAATCACCACGGGCCTTGGGAACTGGTTGCGGCAATGCTCGGCAAGATTGTGACCCGAGGCAATGCCCAGTTTTGCGGAAAGCGACTGGATCAGCATTGCCATCAGGTTGCTTGCGACAATGACCCATAGAAGCTGGTAGCCAAATTTTGCACCGCCCTGAATGTTGGTAGCGAAATTCCCCGGGTCCATGTACGCAACGCTGGCAATGAAGGCGGGACCCAGAAACGGCATGAGTCGGGCCAGGCCCGTCTTCTTGCTGGTACCGGTCAGGATCTCCGTGGCGGTGTGGACGGTTCGATCCTTTTCAACGGCGGATGCCGCTGGCGTTTGTTTCATTCCATGATCCTACCGCTTAACTCACAAATCATTCGACTTTTCCACAGCGTCTGTGAGCTAAACCTCAATTTCCGAATGCAACGAATTATGCGGCGCTTCGCAATCTCGGGAAGAAGCGCCAGGTGTGCTTCATATATTCACGGTATTCGTCGCCGAATTGCTCCACGAGAAGTCGTTCCTCTTCGGGCACGCGGATGGCGATCACCGATATGATAATCGCAATCCCGCACAAACCGATGAACCAGTTTGCGGTCAGTAACAGTACCGAGATCTGCATCAGCAGGTACGCCAGATAGATCGGGTGACGGAGCCTGGAATAGGGACCTTCCTTTACCAGCGCCGGGACCTTGAGCAAACGCAACGCCGGATCGAAATCCTTGCCCAGCTTGCGGCTAAGCGTTCGATGGCTCCAGGCGTTGATCACGACGGCAAAGATGCCCAATGCCAGTCCAGCCCAGCGAACCCAGGTCGGCAGAGCCAGGGAAGACCACTCCATAAAGCGCGGGGCGAAGGTCCACACCAGCACCCCGAGGTAGAAGGGGATGCCAAAGACCTGGCGCAGCCGCAGCAGGAGCGGTACCTCGTGCTGGTCGTGCATCTTTATCCGTGTAGCTTTATCTTCGTTGCGCGCCCTTGCCTTTTTGCTGTATGCCGTCATGACATACGCAAAGCTGAAGAATACGATGAAAAACGCAGCTTTGAAGAAGATTTCCACTGCCATTCTGATTCCTCCTACGCAGTAAACTCCTGTTGCGCTCGCTTCAAGCCAGTCTCTGTGAGCACGAGCAATCCATGCTGTTGGCGGACCAGACCGCTGCGCTCGGCGATCCCGACGATCTCTGCGGAAAAACGCGGGGACCACTTGAGATGCTCGTTCAGCCGGACGACCTCATTTTCCTGTTCGACCTCCTGAGTGGCTGTGTGATGGGCAATATGCATGGTGAGCATGGTCAGCGCGAACTCGACGCGTTGCTCGCGACGCCGACGTGCCTGGGCGATCAGCCCGCGTCCCGGGGCAAACAGGTATGCGACAAGAAAGGAGACGCCTGTCATCGTCGCCATCGAGCCCGCAATGGAGGCGTCGAGAACGTGCGCGACCCAGTAGCCGCTGATGGCGGAGAAGACACCGATCGCGGCCGCATAGATCAGCATGCGCGAGAGACGGTCTGTCATCAGGTAGGCTGCCGCGGGCGGCGCGATCATGAATGCCACGACCAGCACGGAGCCCACCGCATCGAAGGAGCCGACAGCGGTCAGCGAGACCAGCGTCATCAGCGCGTAATGTAGCACTCCCGGGACAAAACCCAGTGCAGCCGCGAGCGCCGGGTCGAACGTGGCGAGTTTCAGCTCCTTGTAAAGCAGCACAACAAAGAGCAAATTTAGAACCAGGATGCCGCTGGTGGTATACAGCGCCTCGGGGCCAAAATCCAGCCCGAACAGCTTCAGCCGGTTGAATGGCGCAAACGCCAGCTCACCAAGCAGCACCGCGTCTGTATCAAGATGCACATCGCCTGCAAAGCGCGAGATCAGGATCACCGCGATGCTGAAGATCGCGGGGAACACCAGTCCGATCGCTGCGTCCTCGCGGACCAGCTGCGTGCGATGGAGAAGCTCCACGAAGCTGACGGTGACGACGCCCATCAGCGCCGCGCCGACCAGTAACAGGGGAGAGGTCAGGCTCTTCGTGATGAAGAAGGCGATCACAATGCCGAGCAGCACGGTATGGCTAATGGCATCGCTCATCATCGCCATGCGCCGTAAAACGAGGAATACGCCGGGGAGGGAGCAGGCAATCGCGACAGCCGCCGCGATCAATTGGATTTCGAGCTGGGGCTGTGACATGTCCTATTCCCTCTCCTGTTTCACATTCTGCCTGGCTTGCGCCAGACCTTCATCCGTGAGCGCCCAGACGTCATGCGAGACTTCACGGACGTGGCCGCGCTCCTCGAGTTGCTTCAAGGCGTACGAGACTCCATCCGGGTTGACGCTCATGGAGCGCAGGACCGCGATCGAATGTCCATGTTGCGGGTCGGGATGCTGCAAGGCAAGCGTGTTCAGGTCGGCAAGGACCGCTCGAGCGCGCAATCTGTGGCGGTTGCGCCGGGACCGGATCCAGTTCCAGACAAGGCCGCGGTTGGTCGCAAAGAGCATCGAGAACAGGACGATAGCGCTCACGCATAGCACGATCACCGGGCCGGTCGGCAGCCGCTCTCCAGAGCTGCTGATCAATGTGCCACTGACGCCTGACAGGGCACCAAATAGCCCACCCAGCAGAATCATGAGCTTGAGCTTGTCCGTCCACTGGCGTGCTGCGGCCGCCGGAGCAACGATCATGGCAGACATCAACACGACGCCCACGGTCTGAAGTCCGATCACGATAGAGATCACCAGCAGGGTCGTCAGCAGGACATCGAGCACACGGACCGGGAACCCCAGGCTGGCGGCATACTCAGGGTCGAAGGTGATGAGCTTGAACTCCTTCCAGAAGACCACCAGTAAC
>DAITPI010000239.1:0-6965 GCA_036833655.1 Anaerolineales bacterium
GGTGAGGTTGGAGGCAAAGAAAGAGGAGAAGATCACCCGCTTCTGTAGATTGAATTTGCGCACCAGGGCACAGACCGTCTCCACAAGGTCATCACGCGGGGAGGTGTAATTCGTCAATTCCACATTGATGAAGGTCCGCTGTCCCACGCTCTCGAAGACCTCCGCCAGGGTCGGAATCCGTTCGCCCCGATATTTCTCCGAAAAGGAGCTGCCCGCATCCAGGGCTTTCAGCTGCACAAGGGTCAGGTCCCTGACAGGTCCATGCCCGTCTGTCGTGCGATCCACGGTGGGATCGTGGATCACAACCGCCTGGCCATCCGCGGACAGTTTGACATCCAGCTCGATCGCGTCGGCACGTTGCGCCAGTGCCAGTTCGAACGCCGCCAGGGTATTTTCCGGCGCATGCGCGCAGGCGCCGCGGTGGGCAAAGATCATGGGTTGAGGCAAGGATCTGAGCATGAATTAAGCGAATGTCGTTATGAGGCGTGGCGCCTGAACGCCATCAAAATGGCAGCCTATCCTTCGAGCGCAATCTCGATCTCGGCGTGGTTTGAGATTGCACTCCGTGCAGGGTTCACCGTAATCGAAAAGCTAAATATCTACAAAATATGCCTTGGCAGCGCGGTCCAGCATATCGCGCGACATGGTCGGTGGCACGGAGAGATAACTGGAGATATCCAGGATCTGGTCGCAAAGGTCGCGCGGGTGCGAGGCGCGCAGCTTGCGGTTACGTTTGATATACCATTCCTGCAGCAGATACGCCAGTCCCTGGTCGCTATATTCCACTTTCTTGTCCTGGGCAACGCGCCGGAAGATCTCACGATACTCCTCATACGAGGGATCGCCGATCTCGATCTTGTGGCGCAAGCGTCGCAGGAATGCTTCGTCCACCAGATCCTTTGGCGGGAGGTTGGTGGAAAAGACGATCAACACGTCGAAGGGCACTTCCACTTTGCGGCCGTTGTGCAGGGTCAGGAAATCCACCCGATTCTCAAGTGGCACGATCCAGCGGTTGAGCAGGTCGCGGGGCCGGACCTGCTGGCGGCCGAAATCATCGATCAGCAGGATGCCGCCATTGGCTTTGACCTGGAAGGGCGCCTCATAGAACTTGTGTACCTCATCATAGACAAGGTCGAGCCCTTCCAGCGTGAGCTCGCCACCCACGACGATGAACGGACGCCTGATCTTGACCCAGCGCGGGTCGCGGCGCTGGCTGGTACGCAAGTTGCCTGTCCCGCCGGTTCCTGCCGGAAAGTCCGCATCCGGTGCCAGCCGGTGGCTGACCTGGTCATAGACCTTGATCACCTGCCCATCCAGATACAACGCATACGGAATATACATCGCCTGGGTGAGGACCAGGTTGCCGAACGCCCGCGCCACGCTCGTCTTGCCGTTGCCAGGCGGGCCGTACATAAAAATGGATGTGCCGGAGTTCAACGCGGGCCCCAGCCGCTGGAATGTGGATTCGGACATCACCATTTGCGAAAGGATCTGGCGCATCATCCGCGAGGTGACGGTCATGCGCCCCGTCTTCTGACGGCGGATCGCTTCGTTATAGACCTCAAACGGGACGGGAGCGGGCCCCGCATACTGGCTACGCTCGAGCGCCTCACGCGCCCGCACGATCCCGGCGCCGGTGATGCCATACGTGTATGCTCCTTCGCCCAACCCGCCCTGCGAAGACTTCACCTCCAGCATCTTTTCCCGTTTCAATGTCTCCAGAATCCCATCGGTCACGCCGGCAAAAGGCAGGGCGATCAGCTCGGCAATTTTGAAGCCGCTCATATAGCCCTGGGAATATAGGATTTTGAGCGCCAGGTCCTGCAGCCAGAGCACAGATAACCCTGTATCTTCTATGGAATTGATCGGCGGCGGCGAGAATAACGTTGCGCTGGGTGCTGGTCGTCCGATGGGATTACTCATAATACCTCCCGCTGCAAATGCTGCGATAGATTCAATTCATTTAAGTGCGTCCGAATTATACTGCCTCTTATCTCAATCCAGATCCTCACTGGATTGCATAAATGCAAGCTAGCAATAGTCGGGCTTGCAAGTGTGATGGCAGGAGAGGCGGCGCCTCGTTGAGCAATACATGGGTGGCGGCTCCTCAAGATCGTATATAATTTGTGCCACTATGAACCTATCCATCGTCATTCCAGTCTACAATGAAGTCGAAAACATCGGGGAAATACTCAAACGAGTGCAATCCACCAGGCTAGCCCGGGAAATTATTGTCGTGGACGATGGTTCCAAAGACGGGACCCGCGACGTCCTCCGCGAGCTTGACGGCAAAGAATCGGTGCGTGTTATCCTCCATGAGCGCAACCAGGGAAAAGGCGCCGCGGTCGCCACAGGCATAAAGGCTGCCCGGGGCGATATCCTGCTGATCCAGGATGCCGACCTGGAATACGATCCACGTGACTACGCCGTGTTACTGCAGCCGATCCAGGAAGGCCTGGCAGATGTGGTCTATGGCTCGCGGTTTCTCGGCGCGCCGCACCGGGTCACCATGTTCTGGCACATGATCGCCAACAAGATGTTGACGTTGATGACCAATATCCTCTATAACACGATCCTGACGGATATGGAGACCGGCTATAAAGTTTTCCGCCGCGAGGTCATCGAAGGCATGCATATTCGCGCCAAGCGGTTCGACTTCGAGCCGGAGTTTACAGCGAAGGTGCTCAAGACCCACCACCGCATCTTTGAAGTGCCGATTTCCTTCAACCCGCGCGATTATGCGCAGGGGAAAAAGATCAAGCTCAAAGATGCATTTGAAGCAGTCTGGACTCTCTTAAAGTACCGCTTTGTCGATTGAATCCTTATTTCTCCACGGTCACGTTGTAGTTGAAAATGTAATCTCCCGCCTCGAAATCAGCCGCCCCATCGTTGATCTTCTGATCGAAGGTAGCAATCGCTTCCAGGTCATACGTTCCGGCGGGCCAGTCAGACATCAGCACGCCGAACTCCAGGCAGACAAACCCATCCTGGCGCGAGGACGAAATGGGATGCACCACGTCCCTGCTAAAGGGCTCGCCATTGAACAAGAGATTGATCTTGATATGCTCGAAATTCTGCTGCAGAATTTCCTCTGTGGTGGTGCACCAGCCATAGTTGAAATAGGTGGGTTTGTCGCCGGTGATATTCACGGTGTAGGTCAGGGTGCCCGGCTTGGCATAGTCCTCATTGGTGTATTGCTCTTTCGCCAGCTGCTGCAAGTAGACGAAATCCCCCGCCTTCAAAACTTCCAGGACTTTATCGCTGTCGGTTTCCATTTTCGGCATGGAACCGCTGGGTTCACTCTTCGCAGGCTCTGCCGTCACTGTCCCACTGGGCAGCGGGATCATCCCGGGCAGCAGACAGCCCGATAAGAGGATTGTGCTAGATAAGAGTACCGCGATCAACGCGTATCCTTTGGCTTTCATCCGCCACCTCCTTGTGGTGGGCAGATTATAAACATATTCGTGGCGGGGAGTCGCTGTATAATGCTTCACCACATGGACGACTTGCATTCCCAGATCCAGGCCGAATTCGAGAGAGCCCGGCAGGCGCGGGCACGCGGCAATGAAGGCCAGGCGCGCGTCTGCGCGCGTCGCGCGGCGGGGATCGCCGTCCGGGAGTACCTGACCCGCCAGGGAATCCGCCCCCCGAGCGTCAGTGCCTACGATTTGCTGAATCTGTTGAAAGAGGATCCGCAACTCTCCCCCGGGCTAAAGCGGATCGCGGACCACCTGACGCTGCGCGTCACGGAGGAGTTCAAACTCCCCGTCGATGCCGACCTGATTGCCGAAGCACGACTCTTCTGCGAGGAGTTGCTGGAAAACAAGACAGACCCCGGGTAAGATCCTGGGGTCTGCCGGAGTTTCGAAGCGCCTACAGGTGCCGCCGCCCCACCAGATAGTAGAGGGCGCGGGCGACAGTGATCATAACCAGCATCCCCGATATCACCCCGCCCAGTACAACGAACATCCGTTGCCAGTCGCCGCGCAGGCGCGAGACGATCTCCTGGGCAGGCAGGGCCTGGACACGCTCCCGTAAGCGCTGGACGACATCCAGCGGAGGAGTCACCGGCCGGAGTATCCCGGCAAGATGCGCTTCCAGCGCATCGATTTGTTCATTGGAAAGTGTTTTACTTCTAGTCATAATTTTGATCAGGGCTCGTTGAATCGACAAAGAATCAGGCGATTGATTACTCGCTATCCAAACTGAGGCTCTGGTCACCGAGCTGGTCCCGCAAGGACAGCAGGGTGCGATGATACAGGCTCTTGACTGCCCCTTCGCTGCGTCCCATGATCGCGCCGATCTCCGCGTTCGACATGTTTTCCACGAACTTCAAGATCAGCAGGCTCTGCCGTTCCGAGGGCAACCGCCGGATGAGCCTGAGAAGTGCATCCTGTTCCTGCGAGCGCACCAGGTTCCGTTCGGGGTGATCGCCCTTCGACGGCAGCACCGGCACATCGTTGATCGGGATCTCCTGCCTCCGGCTGCGGTCCCGGTGCCAGTTGGCAACCAGGTTATGAGCAATGCGGTACAGCCAGGCAGAGAAGGGGACGCCGCGGTCCGTGTAATTCTGAATGTGGTTCATCGCCCGCTGGAAGACACGAGCGGTGAGATCCTCCGCATCGTGGAGGTTGCCCGTTCGATAGTAGACATAGTTGAAGATGCGGTCGATATATCGCTCGTAGAGCAGACCGAATGCATCACGATCGCCCTGTGACGCACGGGTCAGCACATCTTCTTCATTGAATTCAGTTTCCGGCACGTTTGGGTCCCTACCGGCGGGGTCTATAAGAAATAACCCCGGCGGGTTTTGGAAGTTGCAGGGAGTATAACATGCAACGTTTTTATTTCATTATTGTAAGGACATTCCCCGGTATCCGGATGGCAGCTGGATTTGTATGAATTGAGTCAGAAATTCCTGGGCAGTCGCGTGAGGTTGGTATAATAAAAGGTCGCGGTCCCCGCCAGTTCAACCGGTTTGGGGAACTGAAATTCTTGCTCATGCAGACGGGAGACGACTCTCACTTCGAACTTCGAGCAGCCTTAATGATAAATGAAACAAATGTGCTATAATCGATTCGCTTTTTCCTCACTCAGAGAAGGTTAATGTATGACATCCAATTCCATCCGCGTGGTTGGCGCACGCGTCCACAATCTTAAGAATATCACCGTCGAGATCCCCCGCGATCGGTTCGTCGTGATCACGGGTCTCTCCGGCTCGGGCAAATCCTCCCTCGCCTTCGATACCATCTTTGCTGAAGGACAGCGGCGCTACGTGGAATCGCTCTCGGCATACGCCCGGCAGTTCATCGGGCAAATGGACAAGCCCGACGTGGACTACATCGAGGGGCTCTCGCCCGCCGTTTCCATTGACCAGAAATCCACATCTCACAACCCTCGCTCGACCGTGGGCACGGTGACCGAAATCTATGACTTCATGAGATTATTGTTTGCCCGCGCCGGCATCCCGCACTGTCCCATCTGCGGACGCGAGGTGGCAAAACAATCCGCCCAGGAGATCGTGGACCAGATCGAGAGACTGCCCGAGGGCTCGCGGATTCTGATCCTTTCCCCCCTGGTCCGCGCCCGCAAAGGGACGTACCAGGCCGTCTTCGAGGAGATCCGCAAGGCAGGGTTTGCGCGCGCCCGCGTCGATGGACAGGTCTATAGCCTGGACGACGAGATCAGCCTGGACCGTTACAAGCAGCACACCATCGAAGCCGTGGTGGACCGGCTGGTGGTCTCTCAGGATGGCAACGCGGACGATATCAAGGCTGCCCGTACTCGTGTGACCGACTCGGTAGAAACGGCACTGAAGTTCGGCGAGGGCTATGTCTCCATCAACCTGGTGGATAAGCAGGAGGACATCCATTTCTCGGAGCACCTCGCCTGCCCCGAGCATGGCACGACCATCTCGGAAGTGGAGCCGCGCACCTTTTCGTTCAATACCCCGCAGGGCGCCTGCCCGGATTGCCAGGGGCTGGGCTCGAAGCTGGAGATCGATCCGGACCGCATCATCCCGGATACCGACCGTTCTTTGAACGAAGGCGCTATTGCCAGCATGGAATGGAGCGGGCCCAAGGAAGAAGGCGGATACTACTGGCAGGGCCTGCAAGCCGCCGCCAAGGCATACCGTATCGATATGGACAAGCCGGTTCGCGAGCTGACGCAGGACCAGGTCAACATCATCTTGTATGGCACCGGCGAGAAGCAGGTCCAGATGACCTACCGGAACTCCAACGGTCAGGAATTCAAATTCTGGCGGGCGTTCGAAGGGGTGATCACCAACCTCGAGCGGCGCTACAAGGAGACCAATTCCGAGTACATCCGCGAGAAGATCAGCGAGTTCATGTCGGACCGGCCCTGCCCCACCTGCCAGGGCAAGCGGCTCAACCCTGCAGCGCTGGCTGTCACTGTCAACGATGTCAACATCATCACGGTCACCGCCTGGCCCGTGCTGACCACGCTTGAGTGGGTCAGGAAGATTTCCGGCAAGAATTCACCGCTGACCCAGAAGCAAAGAACCATCGCGGAGCGCATTTTAAAGGAGATCAGCGAGCGCTTGAGCTTCCTGGTCAATGTGGGCCTGGATTACCTCACGCTCAACCGCTCGGCCGTGACACTCTCGGGCGGCGAGGCGCAGCGCATCCGGCTTGCCACACAGGTCGGCTCGCGGCTGGTTGGCGTGCTCTACGTGCTGGACGAGCCCTCGATTGGTCTGCACCCGCGCGATAACGCACGGCTGTTGGATACATTGAAAGGCTTGCGCGATCTGGGGAACACGGTGCTGGTGGTCGAGCATGACGACGAGACCATCCGGGAGGCGGATTGGGTCGTAGACCTGGGACCGGCTGCCGGCGAGCACGGTGGGCGCGTCGTGGCAGAGGGAACCCCGGCGCAGATCCTGGCGCACCCCAGGTCCCTGACGGGAGCCTACCTCTCCGGGCGCAAGCAGGTAGAAGTCC
>DAITPI010000240.1:0-6939 GCA_036833655.1 Anaerolineales bacterium
CGTGAAGCGGCTGGTCGGCGTCTACAGTCATCCTGACCAATTGGTCATTTATCCCGATGAGAACAAAGCCCATATCGTGGCGCTACACTTCGAAGCGGAGGTCACCGGCGGAACCCTCGGCTTGAGCAACGAGACCACCGACTTCGGTTACTTCACCCCCGACGAAGTCCAGAACATGGACATGCTCGGCCGGCATAAGGAACGGGTCTTCGACACACTTGAAAAGCATGTCGAAGCCCTGATAAAATAGGAACTACGCTCGCCAGGGGGATCGTTTATTTAAGCGTCACCCTCTCCTCGCAGCCCAGATTTCTGAAGTTTTTACTTTGATATTAAGGATGTCTCTCATGCTCAATGGGATTGAGTGGAATCAAATCTATCTGTTTGTCATTCTCGTGGGGGCGATCGTCCTGCTGTTCACCGAATGGGTCCGCATCGACGTCACCGCGATTCTGATCATCGTCACGCTGGGGCTGACCGGTGTACTGGCCCCGGAGGACGCGCTGGCAGGCTTCAGCAGCGAGCCGGCGATCCTACTTGCCACCGTCTTTGTGCTTAACGGCGCCCTGTTTCACACCGGGCTTTCCGAGCGGCTGGGCAACTGGATCCAACAGCTGGCAGGCAGAAGCCTGGAGCGGGCGATCGGCGTGGTGATGCCCGCCGTCGCGTTGCTCTCGGCGTTCACGCATCACGTGACGATCACCGGGCTGATGCTGCCGCCCATGCTTAAGCTCTCGCGCGAGAGCGATATCCCGGCCTCGAAGCTCTTGATCCCCCTGTCGTTTGCAGCATCGCTCGGGACCGCGATCACCATCATCGGCGCCCCGGCATTTCTCATCGCCGATGGCTTGCTCAAGCAAGCAGGGCAAAGCGGACTCGGCATTTTTTCGATTGCTCCGATCGGGCTGGTGCTCTCGCTGGCGGGAACGATCTTCTTCCTGTTGCTCGGGCGGGTCCTGCTTCCCTCCCGAGGAGGTGGTGACGATTCCGTGGATCATTTCAGGATGGAGGGCTATTACACGGAGCTGGTGCTGCTGCCCGATTCGGCGCTGATCGGCAAGACCATCCAGGAGCTCGAGGAGCAGCAATCCACAGATTTCAAGGTCTCTGCCTGGTACCGCAACGGCCGCCCGCGTAACAAGCCGTATGGCACCAAGAAGACGCAGGCTGGCGATGTGTTGGTGATCCGCACCAACCCCGACAAAATCGCCACGATCGAAAAAGAGCCCGGCATCGCGCTCCAGCCCCTGGAGAAATATAAGGAGGCAGCCCTGCCCTCGCAGGACGGCGAGAACGGCAAGGAAGACCTCTCCACGCGGCTGGTGCAATCGGTGGTGGCACCTCGCTCGGTCCTGATCGGCAAGACGATCGGCAAGATCGACTTCCTGGAGAATTACGGCGTGATCATCGTCGGCGTCTGGCGGCGCAAAGGCTGGCTGCGGACAGAGCTCTCACGTGTTAAATTGCGGGAAGGCGACGTCCTGGTCATGACCGGCGACACCGAGGCGATCAAACGCATTTCCGACGACCGCTCGTTCCTCATGCTGGTGCCGTTCCGGGGCGAGCCCAAGCCTCTGCACAAAGCCCGGCTGGCAGGCACCATCATGATCCTGACCACGGCGCTGGCGGCGCTCAACATCGTGCCGATCGAGATCGCCTTTATGACCGGTGCTCTGGTGATGGTCCTGAGCGGGTGCATCTCGGCACAGCAGGCATACCAGTCCATCGATACGCGTATCTTCGTCTTCATCGCGGGAGCCATCCCTCTGGGTCTTGCCATGCAGGAGACCGGCACCGCGGACTTGCTGGCAGGCTGGCTCCAGGGCCTGGTCGGCGGCTGGGGCATCCACTGGATCCTGCTGGCGCTCTTCCTCGTGACCGGTCTGGTCACACAGATCATGTCCGACGCGGGGACCACGGCCCTGTTCGGTCCGATCGCCATCGCGTTAGCACGCGGCTTGGGGCTGGCTCCCGAGCCTTTCGTTGTGACCGTGGCAATGGCAGCCGTGACATCGTTTTTCACGCCGATCGGGCACCACGGGAACCTGCTGATCTACGGTCCCGGGAACTATCAATTCTCCGACTTCGTTCGGGTTGGCGTGCCCCTGACGCTGATCATTGCTGTGATCGTCGCCTTCATGGCGCCGATGCTGTGGGCTGCACCATAATCCCAGCGCAGGGAAACCCATCGTGAGCATCGGATCCGCCGCGCCGGTGTTGAGTATCGTGAGATCAACACCGGCGAGGAGGAATCATATGCTCACCAGGTTTTCCGAGGCACTGAAGAAGTACACAAATGGCTGGCTGATCCTGTTCTTCCTGGCAAGCGAGCTGCTATTCAATGCGGTCATCCTGCCTGCCCAGCAAGCAAGGCTCGAAGCCGCCTCCGGCGGCGTGGGGCCGATCGACCTAAACCTCTTCTACACACCCGCGCAGGTATACTCGATGGTGGAATCCTACGGGGCTGCCGGTCGCGCGGCGTATCGGGCGTTCGAGCTGACCGGAGATATCCTCTACCCGATTGTGTACACGCTCTTCTTCTCGCTTCTGCTTACCTGGCTCTTCCAGCGCGGCTTTGCACCGGACAGCCCGGTTCAAAGGCTGAACATCCTGCCGCTGGCGACGTGGCTTTTCGACCTGTTCGAAAACCTGGGCATTGTCGCCATGCTGTCCATCTTCCCGTCCACGCCTGCCTGGCTGGCATGGACGGCAGCGTCGTTCACCTTGCTCAAGTGGATGTCCGTGGCAGCAATTGTGTTACTGCTTTTGCTCGGGCTCGTGATGGCAATTAAGAACCGCTTTAAGAGACCAGCCGCCGCCGATCTGGCGGGGGCGTGAGATCCCTTCGTAAGGGGGGTGAACTCAGGCAGGATTTCTCGACAAGTTGATGCAGGTTAGCCTCAAGTATCCCCGATCGTGGCGGATACTTGAGGTTTTTGCTCGTTGCGTCCCTGCGAGATTCCCTCGATGCTCGCCGAACAGATCGGGATCTACAGTTCCAGGTTCTCAGGAACCACTTGATTTCGCGGCGAGAGATGCTCCCGGGGAGGGATGCAGATGGGTCGCGACCTCTATAAAATCCGGAACTATGGTCCCCAACCGAGGGGTGCCCGGGCAGACTTCCCGATGGAAGAGGAGAATAATTATGGTTCTGGAACAGGGCTCACGGATCGCTGTCATCGGCGCGGGCATCTCGGGGATCGCTGCTGCCAACGTGCTCAAGAAAAACGGCTTCGCGCCCGTCGTTTTCGAGAAGCATGACCGGATCGGTGGTGTGTGGGCAACCGCTTATCCCGAAGTCCACCTGCAGAACATCTACACCCAGTACCATCTCTCAGACTTTGACTGGCCCTTTCAACCAGACCTGCACCCCACCGGCGAACAGGTGATGAAGTACCTGACCGCGGCGGTGGAGCATCTCGGGCTCGACATCCGTCTCGGGCACGAGGTTCTTGAGCTGAGCCAGGCTGTGGATGGCTGGCTGGTCCGCCATCAATCCGAGAAGGGGCTCCACGAGGAGTTATTTGCCTACGCCGTCCTTGCCGCCGGGCAATACACAGATGGCAAGAACCTGCCGCAGTTTCTCGACCAGGAGCTCTTCCGCGGACAGATCCTGACCGAGCGCGACATCACATCGCTAGATATCTTCAACGGCAAACAGGTCGTCGTGGTTGGCTACGGTAAGAGTGCGCTGGATATGGCGACCCTCGCCGCGGAACGCGCCGCATGGGTCCACCATGTGTTTCGCGCCGCGAACTGGCTGATCCCCGAGTGGATCCTGGGCGCGCATTTCACCTATGCCCTCTTCACCCGCTTCGGCAACGTGATGATGACTAGCTGGGCGCAACCGACCGCCGTGGAACGCTTCCTGCACAACAAGCTCAGTTTTGTTGTCTCCAGTTTCTGGGATTTGATCCAGTCCATCGTGCTGTTCCAGCTCGAGCGTACAGGCAGCGGCAAAGATCAGGGAGCCCGGGAGCGGCTGAAGACTCTCGTTCCCGAGCACAAGATCCTGATGGACTTCCGGTCGTCCGGAGCGCTGGGACCCGCGAACTATTATCCGCTCGTGGCGGAGGGCAAAATCCTGCCCTATCGCTCGGAGATCGAGTGCTTCTCGCACGATTCCGTTCGGCTAAAGAACGGACTCGTCATTCCCTGCGATTTGGTGATCCTCTCAACAGGCTACCTGACCCCCACATTTCCCTTCCTGCCACGCGCATACCGGTCCATCCTGGAAGCGGAGACCGATGGGGTCCAGCTGTACCGTCACTTGATCCACCCGCGCATCCCTCGCCTGGCGTTTGCCGGTTTCAACCACGGGTACATGCACATACCGACCGTGGAAGTCGGGACCCAGTGGCTGTGCGCCTATCTACGTGGGGATCTCCAACTTCCCCCGGCAGCAGAGATGGATCGCAGCATCGAGAATGTCCGCAACTGGAAGCGCGAGCACATTAAGTTCGAAAACGCGCGCTCCTGCGCGGTCAGCACCCGCTTTCAACAATATCTCGATATTCTGCTGAAGGAACTGAATGTCTCACCGTACCGCAAGCTGCCCAATGTATTCGCCGAGATGTTCAGCCGCTACGAGGCTACGGATTACCGGGATGTATTCGAAGAGTACGAGCGAGGGCAAGCAAAACGCACCGCGCCGCTGCGGGCGCTGCCACTGGATACATGATGATAACCACCCTTGCGAAGGCTGCTGCATCCCAACCTCGCATCACCTAGTGGCAACCCTCGCAAGGTCTAGATCCTTTTCCACCACACACCGGTGCACTCCGGCAGGATCACCCAGTCCTTCTGTTGCACCTTATCTCCCAGCTCGTCGCCAAAGAAGAACCGCGAAAGGTATTCTGCTTCCTCGAGCGACTCGAACTTATAGTCCGTGCGGATCCACGTTTTCTGAAAGCCGGCTTCGTCGAGCCAGGGATAGAAGCTCTTGAGATGCTCTAACTGAATGGGGGACTCGTTACCTGTGCCCAGCGATTCAAACAGCACAATGAAACTACCCGGCTTGAGCACGCGTCTCATCTCTTCCAGGGCTTTATCGAGCTCCGCACGCCACGAGTCCGGGTTCCAGACCGCGAGATAACTCACACTCCAACCGGAGACCACCAGGTCCGCAGAGTGGTCTTCCACCGGCAACTGGCGGTGGTCGGCGATGTTCACTTCCCAGTTGGTGAGCCCGCTCTCGGTCAGCTTCTCGCGGCAGACCCGCAGCATGTCCGGGGCAATGTCGAAGGCATGGACGTGCGCGGCCAGCGGCGCCACCAGGCAAGCCAGTCGCCCAGTGCCCGCGCCCAGATCGAGAACAACGCGGTTTTCCAGCGGTGTGATCTCATGCAGCGCCTTGAGGATGTTGCCCCGATAATCCTCCCGGGCGATCAGGGCTTCGTATTCGTTCCCATGCTGGGCATAGACAGTCTTATTGTCGGGCATCGTTTTCCTTCCAGTTGTAATTGGACTTGAGTACCTTCGCCGGGACGCCGCCGACCAGGGCACTGCTGTCCGGGATCTGACCGCTGACCACACTTCCCATGGCAACCAGGACACGATCGCCAATAGACGAGCCCGGCGAGAAACGCACCGCGCTGCCCAGATAGCAATCCGAGCCAATCTGGATATCGCGGTCGGTTACGCCGGCGCCATGGGTCCAGAACTGCGAATCGACGCCCGCGATCCACGAGCGCTCTCCCAGCACCAGCGAGCCAGAGAGATCGAAGTAATGGCGGGAGGTGATCAGCGCCTCCTCACAGACCTCGAGGCTGCGCAGGTAATGAGCCTCCCGGTACTCCTCCCGCAGGACCCAGTAGCCGCAGACAAACTCGTTGCGATTGCCGATCGAAGCTCCGCGCCGGACTTGGATCTTCATCGGTCCGACCAACAGATTGAGCGGACCAATCTTACACGAGTCGAGAGTCGCCTCGTCCACCGCAATGATGGTGCCCCAGCCGATACGCGCCTCCCGGATCCGGTAGCCAAGCAGGCGATACCCGAGAACCCGCAGTCCATTCAGAGGGAGGAGACTGATCAATGCAGCCAGGACGATTTTGAGCTTTTTCAACGCTTGGCTCCTGAGGATAGGGGCAATTGTAGCAGATTTGGCACTTCGTTAAAAATGCGGAATTGGAATGCGGGAACGTGCCAGCCGCCTCGAGCGTCAATCAGAGGAAAGGACATCCTATGTCAGGAAAGTTCTCATTCACGGCGATTTTGATTGTGCTTGCAGTCGTTAGCCTGTGTGCATGGGCGCCCTGGATCAGTCGGGGTTACGCCGCCGCGCGCGCTGTGGACTCGTTCAACCAGGCCTGGGTGTCGGTTGTAGATGGTTGTGGAACGAACTGCAAAGGCTGTGGCGCGGTCGCGGCCCGTCGTGTGCCCTTCGGCGTTATCGTAACCATTGACTACGCCTGCGGCATGATCCCTGCCGACCGGCCCGAATATCACCAGCAAAGCAACGTTTTCGTTTCTGCGCTTGGCACGGCACATGGATTTCCGAGACCCTGAAACAGTCGTTGGGTAGGGGTTCAAAGTCTTCTGGTCCTGTTATAGTGCCGGGAATCATCAGGAGGCTTAAATGAGCGCTCAACCCGAAAACCAATTCGACTTCTGGCTCGGCGAATGGGATGCCCGCTGGGGGGAAGATGGTACAGGCACGAACTGCATTGAGCGTATCCTGGATGGGAAGATCATCCAGGAGGATTTCGTCGCACCCGATTTACATGGGATGAGCTTCTCCGCGTACGACCCCGAGCGCAAACTCTGGTGCCAGACCTGGATAGACAACAACGGCACCTACCTGGACTTCACCGGCAAATTCGAGGATGGCGAGATGATCCTGATGAGGGATGCAATTGTGGGAGGCGAAGCCTGCAGGCAGCGCATGGTCTGGTATGACATCCACGCTGACCACTTCGAGTGGAACTGGGAACGCTC
>DAITPI010000241.1:0-6841 GCA_036833655.1 Anaerolineales bacterium
AAGCAACGAGCGCTGAAGCGCGATCGCGCACATCCTCGACCGTCTCGCGTAACGCCTGTCCCATCGCATCCAGCTCCTGCTGGACCAACTCGGATGAAGCCTCGGCTGCCAGAGTGCCCAGCACCTCCCGGGTCCCCTGGTCGATCGCTGCCTCGGTGGCGACCATCGCTTCGCGGTGGGTGTCCGTGATGTTCCCATACATCTTCTCTTTGGCGCGTTCTGCTGACTCGGCGGATTCCTGGATCACCTGGTTGATGAAGGCGGCATCCTTTTCCAGGTCGGACTCGCGCAGCGCCTCCTGCATCGAGCGGATGTAGTCACGGTTCTGTGTCCAGAGCACGCGCTCGCAGCCGAGAACCATTTTTTCGAACTCCTGGGGAGTGCGCTCCTCCAGCTCGAGGTTCTGCCAGTGGTTATAAAGGAGAGAGAGCTCCACCACCACCTTGCTGTAGTTCTTGATGGTCTGATCTACATTGCGCAGCTCCTGCCAGCCAAGCAGGGCTGCAGTAATCGAGGCGGTGAACGCCACCCAGAGCGCCAGAGGGCCGCCCAGGGCAGCCAGAAGCGCCCCGAGACCGCCGGCAGCCAGGATGGCGATCGTCATCTCGATGCGCTCACGCTTACGCTGGTTGATGCGGCCATTGTGCCAGTCCAGCTGGTGCTTGAGGCGGTATTGGACATAATCGTCACCGCTCAGGTCATGAAAGCCAGGGTCGCTGTTGGGGTCGTTCGGTCTGTAATTGGAAGGGAGCGATCCCTTGTACCCCTCAAAGGCAAATTCCCCACCCAGGTTGCGGAAGACTTTGCGCTGGATATCGCCCAGACGTCTTTCCAGGTAATCCCGCCGCGATTTGTCCTTGGGCAGGATGGTGCGATAGGTGTAGATTTCCTTCTTGATCTCCTCGGCGCCAGCGCGGTAGATCCACCAGGAGCCGTTGGAGTAGAACTTGGTGGCGAACGCCGCGAATATGGACGCCAGGACCGGGATGGCAACGAATAATATGCGGATCGCAAGTGTCGCCAGCGGATCTCCGAAGGGCTGCACCTGCGTCAGAATGGCGAACAACGTTGCCAGGATGCCAAGCCAGGCAATCCACTTGCGGAGGTTATAGAAGCCCTTTGTGCGGCGATCGGCAGCCAGATCCAGCTCTGCATAGTGCTGCCAGGCGATTTCCAGGATGGGATCTCGTTTGGATGTTTCCACTGTCATTTCGCTCTCCTCCGTAAATTGACATCGATCCGTTTATCGGGCGACGAACCAGGCAGCGACTACACCCTCCGCGCCGGTCGGGTCCTTGACCCTGATCCACTGGTTGTTCATGCCGACCTTTGCCCCCTCGCTCGGATCCAGCACGATCAGCTCGGTGCCCAGGGACATGCGCTTGATGAGTGTGGCATCGCTGACGATCGGCTGCTTGCGCAGCGCCGTCCCCTCGGCGGTCACGCGGACCTTGAGCGGTCCTCCGTTGCTGGACATGGCGGTCGGTGCTGTAGCAGTCTGCTGAGCCGTGGAGCCGCTGGCATACTTCACGAGCCAGGCTGCCACGTAACCTTCCCGGCTCGAGGCATCCTTCACTCGGATCCACTTCTCCTGCACGCCGACTTTCGCAATTGCGTCTTTCGCCGGCTCCATACAAACCAGTTGTTCGGTCACCGGGATTGTGCGCAGCAATGTCTCGGGTGCCTGTCGCGGCTCGCTGCGGAACGCGAGATCGGTGGTTGGCAGCAACGCCAGGGCGCCCGGGGGGAGCTTCTGTGCCGGGGCGGAGGTCACGGATGCGGCGGATTTGCCATTTGTCTCGGTGACGAACCAGGCTGCCACGTAGCCCTGATCCCCCTTCGGGTCCTGGACCTGGATCCACTGGTTGGTTCCCCCGACCTTGTTCCTGGCAGTCGCCCGGGGTTCCAGGCTGAGGAGCTCCGTACCCTTGACCAGCCGCTTCCACAGATAGGCGCTCGTAGACGGCTCGGCGCGCAGGGCCAGATCATCCTCACCCGCGTACAACATGTACCGCTCGGCTGGCAGCGGCGCCTTCGTCACTTTCGGCGGTTCGGCGGGCACGTTGCTGTAGCAGTCGAACCACAGTACCGCGCTGATCTCGGTCTCGAGCCGGGCGCCGTTATATTTGTAGCGTTTGGTTAACAGAACTTCCTTGTCGGGGGCATCGCCACCATATTTATACGGGTCGTAGATGATGTAATCGTCCCCTTTCTTTTCCTTGAGCAGCACAAAGTGGGTCTGCACCCCGACCTGCTGGCTCCAGTCTACTTGCAGGATGACCGGCTTGCCGGCAGCCAGCGCCTGATCGATCTGCGCGAGCGGCGCGGGGACGCTCTCGCAGGACTGCATGTCGCGGTAGGCGCAGTTCGGCCAGAGGTAGGGCACCAGGCTGGGGATGAAAAACGCCCCTTGAAACCCGCCTGCCCGCTTCATCTTTTCATTGACACTTTCGGGTGTCTCGTTGTAGCCGATCCCGTTGAGCAGCATTGTGACCGAGGTCAGCAGGCAGCCCCAGCCGCCGATCGTTTCGGAGGAGTTGCCGAGCTTGACATTCTTCCATCTCTCATCGTTCTGATAGAGATTCTGGGTCTTGAACATTGCCAACCTCCACGTCTGAGTGACGAGCCAGGAAAAAACGATAAGTTCTATTCGCAGGACATGGAGGATTTTACTCCAATTTGATTCGTACTAGAATGGTACATTTCTGAGAATCGTGAAATCTGCCACACGGAAGCCACCCTCTCAAGAAAAGCAGGTCAGGCGTTTGGCCTGACCTTTGGTATCCTGGCACAAAAACGTCCTATGGATATTTCAAATACCGGTCGAAAAACTCAATTGTGCGCTGCATCGCGAGTCCGAAGTAGTTGGAGATATTGTGATTGTCCCCCTCGTATTTATACAACTCGACGTACTGGTTGGCGTCAAGCATCTGGTAGTAGAGCAGCTCCGAAAATTCCAGGGGCACATCCTCATCGGCCGTGCCGTGGTGGAGCTGGATGGGTCCCGATAGATCGCTGAGATAGGAGTTCGCCGAGATCGAGCTCCAGAAGGCGGGATTCTCCTCAGGCGAGCCATACTGGTTGACGAGGGAAAGGCGCCACGAGCGCGGGTTGGGGGTTGGCGGGATGGCAGAGCCAGGTCCGCGACGCCAGCGCGTCAGCATATCCGGGTAGGATGCCACCACGCCCGCCCAGATCACACCGACCTTGATATCCTTGGTGATCACCATGGATCGAAGAGTGATGTAGCCGCCCATGGAATGACCCCACATGCCGATCCGGTTCGGGTCGGCATGTGGATAGCGCTTCATCGAGGCGACCGCGTTGAGTACATCCACGGTGTAGCCGGGGCTGCTGTACGCGCCGGTCGCCTCGCCCTCCGACTGGTCGTGTCCGCGGTAGTCGGAGCGGAAAACGATGTAGCCGCTGCGTGCGATCAGGTCCACGTAGGCAACGTAACGCTCAGTGGTCCGGTAGACGTCCGGCGGGATGTAGCCGTGGTTGAAGATGACCACGGGCCAGCCGGTGGCAGGCTTCTCGCCGTTGGGCACGGTCATCAGGGCGTAGATTTTTAATCCATCTGACCGGTAAGAAACGTAATAGCGGTTGTAATTCACGCCGGGATCGAGCACGGACTCGATCACGATATCGCTGCCCGGATAGTCGCGGGCGCGCATTGCCTCGATCTGGAGAGGATGCAGCGGCACGGACGTCGCCGTGGGGAGGGGAATGGGCGTTTCGGTGGGGAGTGGTGTAGCCGAAGGCGCAGGCAGGGGCGTATGGGAGGCACCCGGGACTCTGGTCGAATGGACAGCAGGATTAGCCGGCGCGCCACAGGCGCTCAGGAGGAGCGGAAGAAGGAGTGCCAACCAGAAACGGCTCGATTTTTTCATGAGATGTCTCTCTTTGACTGCTAAGGTATGTTCATACGGAAAACTACGCAGAACCTTTGAAGTTGGATGTGCCCGGACCGTCCCGGCGACGAATTTCCCATTCTATCGGGCAATGATTAGAGGAGTTTTAGCGCCAGCTCTATGGATTCGCCTTCGCACGGCCTCTAAAAGTAAACCAGGCAACCGCGCGCCTCGAGCGTTCTGATCCACTTCGGAACCGTGAGCGACTTATTCCAGCGCAGGTCAAGCTTCTCGAGGTTCGGCAGCCCGGCAAGCGCTTCCGGCAGTTGGCGCAGCTGATTCGCCCGCAGATCGAGAAAGCGCAGGGATTGCAGATCTCCAATGCAGTCAGGGAGAGCTCTCAGCCTGTTGTTCCGCAAATCCAGATCGGTGAGGCGGGTCAATCCTCCGATCGAGTCTGGCAAGAGCTCGATTGCATTGCCTTCCAGCATCAGTTTTCGAAGGCTTGTCAGGCTCCCGATCGATTCCGGCAATGACGTCAACCGGTTGCCCATCAGGTGTAGCTCGCGCAGCTGATCGAGCCTTCCGATCGATTCTGGCAAGGCGATCAACTGGTTGTTATAGAGCCTGAGCTCGACCAGATTCGATAGTTGTCCAATCTCATCCGGCAGCGAGGCGAGCTGATTATCTGTCATGCCCAGATAGCTGAGCGATCGTAGGCGCCACAGTGAAGAGGGAAGATTGCTGAGCCGGTTGTCGCTCAGGTACAGGAATCTCAGCCTTTGCAGCGCGCCTAGGGCTTCTGGCAGGGCCGACAACTGATTGTGACCCAGATCGAGCATGGTGAGCCCCACCAGGTTGCCGATCTCCTCGGGAATGTAGATCAGCCCGTTTTCAGCCAGGTTCAGCTGCTCCAGCCCGGTGTGCTTCCAGACCGACTCTGGTACGCTGCCCAGATTCTGCTTGTACAGATCAAGCGACGTGATTTCCTGAGGCTTTGTCAAGAGACGCTCCGGTTGCAGTACGTTTTCAAAGATATCTCAGCCACCAGTTCCGGTGGTTCTCTCGATAGGACTGATACCACTTACAGATCGGGTACAAAAGGATGAGGACCGCGATCCAGATCGCATACACTGCCCCGAGGCTCAGACCGAAGCTGCTTAGCCTTCCGGACATGAGGTTGCCTGCGGAAAGCACATATTCGCTCGCGTCATGGCCCCTATAAACAAGGTACAGCATCGCCAGGAAATGGATGACATATAAGTGCAGGATGTAGAAGAAAAAGGGCACTCGACCGAACACAATGACCGGTCGAGGCAGACGGCTCGCGACTGGCTCTAGCGCAGCGGGAAGTAGGAGCGCGGGTCCCATCGTCATCAGCAAGAACTGCAGCGAAGGCGGATACTTGGTCGTGTTCAGGAATGCCATCAGGCTGTAGAGGAACCAGTCGCCTGCCTGCCAGTCGTGGGGCTCGCCGTACAGGTGAAATCCGCGCAGGAGAAGGAACAGCACCGTTGTCGCCACACCTGCGGCAAGAAGCCAGGCTCTCCGCTTTGGGGCGGGAACAGGAGCTGCATAGAGCATCCCAGATACGTACCCCAGCGCCATCAAGCCGATCCAGGGCAGGACGGGATAGACAATATTGATAAGGTGATTGGTATCGATGGAGAGCGTATGGGGCTGGTGAAGCATGTACCAGATCAGGTCGAGGGCGGAGTCTCCACGGGCTGTAATCGGATCGAGGAAGTTGTGTCCAAAGACGAGCACAATCCCGATGGCAGCGGTCCACCGGGCCGGTAAGAAGACCAGAATGGCAAGAGCCGCCATGCTGACCCCGATCGCCCAGATGACCTGCAGGATCCGAAAGCTATACGTGCGATCGAATGTCCAGGCGAAGTTGACAATCGTCAGCTCCACCACGATCAGCCAGAGACCCCGCGTCAACAAGAACCCTGCGGTGTCTTTGATGTCGGGCCGCTTCATTCCATAGAGAAATGCGGAGGTTCCCGCTAAGAAGACAAAGACCGGCGCACAGAAGTGCGTGATCCAGCGCGTGAAGAACAGCAGCGGAGTAGTGGTTGCCAGGTTCGTCGGCTCGGCGTACCAGGTCCCGTAGGCGAAATACATGCGGACGTGGTCCAGCGCCATGACGATCATCGCCAGCCCGCGCAGGAAGTCAATCGATGCGATTCTGCCGGGCTGCGCGGGGAGGTTTGCTACCATAAGAAACAGGGAGCGGGACTACAGTCCCGCTCCACAATCTGTCAATTACATGAGCCGTATTAGGTGCCGCCAGGAGTGTTCGTGGGTGTTGGGGTAGCTGTGGGCACTACCGTGACCGGTCCCGTAAGTTTCACCTCAAGGGTGTAGGATTTGCTGGAGCTTCCCAGGGCAGCAAACAGCGTGATCGTGTGATCCCCGGTGGTTGTCACCGTCGCGCTCCACGTCGGTGCGGCGTCCAGGGGCTTGAGGGCGATGCCCGTCGGACCGTTGACGCCCAGGTTCACTTCGTTGGCGGGCGCCGTCAGGCTGATGCTCAATTGTTGTCCCTGGGCGGCATAAAGCAGGAAGCGGATCGTCTCGTTCGGATTGATCACGCCGATCTGGCGGGCGGTATCCTGCCCGGCCGCGATCGTTATCCTCTGCACGATCCCTCCCGACGTCGGTGTGAACGTAACCCCCGGCTGGGCAGTGGCTGCCGGGCTGGTGCTGGAGCCTGGACAGTAGAGACCTGCAGAGTTCATCGGAATTCGCATGGCGGAACCGGCGACCAGTCTGTTCGAATTGGCGATCTGCAGGACGGCGACGCAGGCGTTGTAGCGCTGCGCTAGGCTGGTCCATGTGTCGTTCGTCTGCGCGTTCTGATAGGAGACGCAGGGCTTCCCATAGATCCGGCCCATGCTGCCAATCCTTGGCACGGTCACGGTCTGGCTCTCGATGATCATATTTGGATTGGGGATCTGCTGCCGGTTTGCCGCGATGATTTC
>DAITPI010000242.1:0-6765 GCA_036833655.1 Anaerolineales bacterium
CGTGCTGGGCACGGCCCTGGCGGATCCGCTTGCACAATCCAACGGCATCAACCTGCGTGCCCTGATCGCGGAAGCCCTGCACATGGGCGATGAGGGTCATAATCGAAACAAAGCTGGCTCCCTGCTCTTCTTGAAGCTTCTCTCGCCTCTGATTGCAAAGGTCGTGAAGGAGGAAACCGTTGAGTCAGAAGTGTTGCAATTCATCGGCGATAACGCCCTCAGCGTGCTGAACCCGGTCATGGCAGCCTGCAAAGCTATGACCGACGCTGCCCATGGAATCGAGTGCAGCACGATTGTCACGACGATGGCGCGCAATGGCACAGATTTTGGCATCCGGGTCAGCGGGTTGGGTGCGAGGGAATGGTTCACGGCGCCGGCTGAGATCCCCGTGGGATTGTTCTTTTCCGGCTTTACCCAGGCTGACGCGAACCCGGACATCGGCGATAGCGCCATCACCGAGACGGCGGGCATTGGCGGATTTGCCATGGCAACCGCGCCGGCGATCGTTACCTTTGTCGGCGGCACCCCGAAGGACGCGCTGAATGCCACGCTCGAGATGTATGAGATCACCTTTGCGGAGAGTAAATATTTCACCATGCCCGCTCTCGACTTCCGCGGCACACCGACCGGCATCGATCTACGCAAAGTTGTGGAGCTCGGTATCACGCCGCGGATTAACACCGGTATCGCTCACAAGAATGCGGGCGTGGGTCAGGTGGGGGCAGGGCTGGTGCGGCCTCCGATCAGGATCTTTGAGGATGCGCTACTTGCTTATGCTGAAAAGTATGAGTTGTAGCTGCGAAGTGGCAAATCGGAAATGGAGATCAGAGATCTGAGATTAGAGATTGGAGATTGAGCATGGCGACGGCATTAGAAGACTTGAGAGTTTTGCAGTCAGCAGAAGGATGCGCCGATAGGATTTGGAAACAGGTGGTACAGTGGGATGAGTTTGCCAAAGATGTTGTTGGAAAGCAAATGGCACGGGCAACCGACTCGATTGGCGCAAATATTGCGGAATCCTTTGGTCGATTCAATTATGGTGAGAAGCTTCAATTTCTTTACTATGCGCGGGGAAGTCTTTTTGAAACCAAATACTGGCTTAATCGCGCCAAGATTCGCGATTTGATGTCTTCGTCAGATGTGGAAGAGTACATTTCACGGCTCACTGAGATTGCCAAACAGCTGAATTCTTTTGCTGAAAGCCTCAAGACACAGCGTACTGGAGGTAAAACTATCCGTGAGTCTACAGCCAACTACAGAGTTGACCTGCCTGAGGACTCTCCTGAGGCATTGTTTGAGGAGAATGATCTCAAGTGGCTGCAATCTTGATCTTTGCTCACCAATTTCCAATCTCTATTCTTCTAATCTCTGACAGTGCCCAAAGGAGTTTCTCATGACCAAGATTTATGACTTATCCCAAGACCTCAACCAAGATTGTTCGTTCTGGCCGTTCTACCCGCCGTTCGAGGTGAAATATATCAAGCGCAAGTCGGAGCAGGGGGTGAACGCGCAGTATATTCAGACTTCGAATCATATGGGGACGCATCTGGATGCGCCCAGGCATTTTGTAACAAAAGGCAAGACAATCGACCAGATCCCCATCGAATGGTGTTATGGACCCGGCGTGATCGTGGACCTGAGTGATATGCTGGATGATCTCGGGCTATTCACGCCTGAAGATATCGAAAAGCGCGCTGATGTGCAGGAAGGCGATATTCTGTTCATCCACACAGGCTGGCACAGGTACTCATTCTTCAGTGGAGAAGCCGATGAGGAACGATACATCCAGCGCCATCCGGGTCCGCATTTCAGCATTTGTGACTGGCTATTATCCAAGAAGATCCATATCTGGGGCGTGGACATGATCTCCACGGACCACCCGATGAACCTGCCCATCGGTCGCTTCCTGGGCAAAGGTGGGTTGGAACACTGGCAGAAGGTTCGGGCGAGGACGGTCGCTAATTTTGGGGAGGACCGCATGGAAGAGCTTTTTCCGGAGTCCGCATATCAGTTGACTCATAATGCCCTTTTCCCTCACGACTGCATCCACGTGGAAAACCTCGGCGGCGATATCGGCTTGAAGGAACTGCACAACCGGCGCATCACGCTGGGAGTCTTCCCCTGGAAGTTCAAAGGCGGCGAAGCAGCATTCTGCCGGGCGGTGGCGTGGGTGTAACAAGAAGACTCTGTTGGTTAAGTAGCCCTGTGTCCGCCGGGGCGTACCGAAACCAATTGTTCGATTTGAATACTACCAATTCTTATAACATGTGGTCTCGATACGTCCTGCGAAGGGCACGCAGGACACTCGACCACCGAGGATAGATAATATGGCAACTCGATATTTTGGCGAACGGATCAAACGCAATGAGGACCCGCGGCTGCTCACGGGACAGGGACTGTACGTGGACGATGTGGATCTACCCAATATGCTCCACGCAGCGTTTCTACGCAGCCCGTATGCGCATGCAAAGATAAATAACATTGATGTTTCCAAAGCCCGGGAGCGCCAGGGCGTGGTCGCCATTTACACGGCAAATGACCTGGGCGATTACTGGAAGCCGGGTCCGCTGCTGGTTTCGCCGCCGCCGGTCAAGGACATCGTGTTCAACGAAAAGACCCAGGTCCCGCTCGCAAAGGATAAGGTGAAGTTCGCCGGGGAGCCGATCGTGATGGTGCTGGCCGAAAGTCGCTACATCGCCGAAGATGCGCTGGCGGATATCCAGGTCGATTATGAGCCGCTGGAAGCTGTCGTGGACCTGGAAAAGGCGTTAACCCCTGATAGTCCGGTTATCCACGACGAGACACTTGCACCTGGCGCACACTTGCCCCGGGCGCAAGTGCCGGGGAGTGCAGGTGTCGGATCGAACCTCGCGGCGCATGTCGTGCAGACCAAGGGCGATTACGAATCCGCTAAACAAAACGCGACATTGATCGTCAAACGCCGCTTCCGCTATGAGCACGGCTGCGCCGCTGCCCTCGAAAACCGCGGCATCGTCGCGGAGTGGGATCGACGCGCCGGGCGGCTGACCGTGTGGGACACTACGCAGGCGCCGGTCGTGATCCGCAACGGGCTGGCAAATATGCTGGGACTCTCGGAGCGGAATGTACGCGTCATCGCTCCTTTCATCGGCGGCGGGTTTGGTCCGAAGATCATGATGTTTTACCAGGAGGAAGTGCTTGTCCCGTGGGCAGCGATGCGGCTAAATCGACCGGTCAAATGGATCGAGGACCGCGCCGAGAATTTTGTTGCCACGACGCACGAGCGCGGACAGATCCATGATGCCGAGATCGCCCTGGATCAAGACGGTCATATTCTCGGCGTGCACGACGTTTTTCTGCATGACACGGGCGCGTATGCTCCGTATGGTCTGACCGTTCCGCTGAACTCGCAAGCAAACGTGCTCGGTCTGTATGACATCCAGAACTATTACAGCGAGTTCACAGCCGTCTTTACAAACAAGACCATTGTCACACCCTATCGTGGCGCGGGACGCCAGCATGGTGTGTTTGTCATCGAGCGCCTGCTGGATATTGCAGCCAGGGAACTCGAGATCGACCGCGCCGAGATCCGCCGGCGTAATTTCATCGCTCCTGATAAGTTCCCGTACAACAACGAGATCATCTACCAGGATTTCGTACCGCTGGTCTACGACAGTGGAAACTACGAGCCATTGCTCGACCACGCACTCGAGAGAATCGGCTATCACAAATTCATCAAGGAGATCCAGCCCAAGCTGCGCGCCGAGGGCAAGCATGTTGGCATCGGCATCGTCGCCTATGTGGAAGGCACGGGTATCGGTCCGTACGAGGGCGCCAAGGTGCAGGTGATGAGCAGTGGGCGCGTCTCGGTGGTGACCGGCGTGGGCACGCAGGGACAGGGGCACTACACGAGCTATGCCCAGATCGTCGCGGAACAGCTCGGGGTAAGCGTGGATAAGATCGACGTGGTCACAGGCGACACCGACCAGTTCTACTGGGGCGCAGGGACCTTTGCCAGTCGCGGTGCGGTGGTCGCAGGGAACGCCATCAATGAGGCAGCGAAGGTGGTGCGTAAGAAGATCCTGAAGCTTGCCTCGGAGCATTTGAATGCACCTGAAGAAGAGCTCGAGCTTGCAGATGGGGAAGTGCGCGTGGGAGACTTGCCGCGGATGTCTATCTCGCTGGGAGATCTGGCAGGCAAGGCAAACCCGACTCGCGGCGCGGTCAAGCCAGGGACGGAGCCCGGCCTCGAGGCGACCAACTACTTCGGTCCGGAACGAGGCGCCACCGCGAGCGGCATCCACGCCATGATCGTGGAAGTCGACCCCGAGACGATGCAGATCAAGATCCAGAAATATCTCGTTGTACATGACTGCGGCAAGGTCATCAATCCGCTCATTCTGGACGGGCAGATCCACGGCGGGGTGGCGCAAGGGATCGGTAACGCGTTCTACGAGCGGCTAGTCTACGATGAGAACGGGCAGCTGCTCAACGGCACATTCATGGACTATCACCTGCCCAGCAGCCTGGACGTGCCGCGCATCGAGACCGCACACGGCGAAACGCTCTCGCCGCTCAACCCGATGGGCGTGAAAGGGGCGGGCGAGGCGGGCGCGATTCCGGTGGGTCCGTTGTTCGCCCAGGCGTTGGAGGATGCCTTGTACGATGTAGATATTGAGATACTGGAGATTCCGTTGAATTCCAACCGGTTGTGGGAGTTGGTGAACGAGAAATCGAAAATTAGAGATTAGAGATTGGAGATTGGAGATTGGAGATTATCTGTCCGAGGTTGAGGCGGCCAGCACCGGTTTGATATCGATGACGGGCGTCTTATCGATCGCTTCCAGCGGCGCAACGCGTAACTTATGCTCGATCACCTCAAGAACCCGCACGCGATGCAATCCCACCGGGTTGGGACGATCGGGTGAGCGCGTCGCAAACACGCCGGTTAACGGCCTGTTGAGGTCTCCGCGTGGATGCACTTGTAGGACATCACGTTCCGCGAGATGAAGCCACGTTATCACGATCAATTCATCGCCCGCCCGAATACCCAGCAGGCCAGGCGCAGCCAGGGATGTGAGTTCCAGCCAGGCTTCCGGCGCGCCTTCGTCCCCCTGCATGGGCGCATCCTCGAGCCGGGTCAATTCCGAGTGGACCGCCCCGATCGGCTCGATTGTATAGAATTTTGATGCCATATCGCAGCCCTCCTATTCCAACGATAGCAGCGATTGCGGGTCCATCCAAACATTTTGTTGAAAGGGAGATGGTGGCTTACTCTATCTCCAATTATACGTGATCAGATCTTTGATTCTCGTTACAGGTGCTGGCGGCAAAACGGGCCGCGCAATTGTCAAAGCGCTTTCGAAGGCTGGGACCGTCTGCGCGTTTGTGAAGGGCGAAGAGCACGTGCCAGTGGCAAAGGCACTAGGTGCGGAGAAGGTTGTTGTGGGGGACTTGCGCGATGAAGCTCGGATTCGCTCAGCAATGGAGGGGGCAAGGGCGGTCTATCATATTAGTCCGAATATGAGTCCCGATGAAATCGCGATTAGTAAGTCAGTCATCGAGGAGGCTCGCCGGGCGGGGGTGGAACATTTTGTCTACCACTCCGTACTGCACCCGCACGTAGAGAAGATGCCTCATCACTGGCAAAAGCTGCGAGTGGAGGAAATGATCTTCGAGTCGGGGCTACCCTTTACCATCCTGCAACCGGCGCCGTACATGCAGAATTTCCGGGCGATATGGCAAAGCATCGTGGAAAATGGGGTTTTGCGGGTCCCGTATTCGGTAGACGCTCGATTCAGTTTCCTTGAGCTCCAGGATCTGGGAGAGGTAGTCAGGACTGTGCTGACGGAGCCGGGTCATCTCCATGCTGTCTACGAACTCGCGAGCACGGAACCAATGTCTCATGTAGATGTAGCGGCAGTGTTCGAGCGTGTATTGCGTCGGCCCGTCCAGGCGCAAAGGGAAGAAACCGGAGATTGGAAAAGGCGTTCATCGGCTCCTCCAGGTGACTATGCCGTCGAAAGCTTGATCAAGATGTTCGAATACTACGACCAGTGGGGTCTGGCAGGAAATTCAAATGTGCTGCGAGGACTGCTGCGGCGTGATCCCACATCCCTGGAAGCATTCATCGAGCGCGAGCTGGCAGAGCGCACCACGATCGATTGATTACCGCAATGACGGATTTGCATGGTCTCAGGTTGAGATCGGTACGAGAGTATTTGTCGCGAAGCCGAATTCCCAGCCGTCGATCTCCGGAGGGGGAATGCCCAGGGCGGTCAGCATGCTCTTGATCTGCTCGCGATGCTCGCTGGCATGGTTGATGACCTGGACCAGTACCACCCAGGGCTCCACCGAATACCCGTCCGTGGTGCGGAGGCGATCCTTTGGCAAGCCGGACTCATCCTGCAACAATGCCAGCAATCCCTCGCCGCTCGCCCGCGCAGACTCCTCCAGCTCGCCGAAGGCAAGCGGCGCGGTGGGACGCTCCTCGACGGGCAAGGTCAGAAGCGCCAGGTAGCTGCGCTGCGAGCTGACCAGATGAGTGAGTGTGCCACGGATGCTGCCTTTCGTCGCGGTCTGAGGCTCGGCATCGAGCTGCTCGTCGCTCAGGGCGGAGCAGGACCGGATGATCTGCCGGTTTGCCCAGTCGTTGTGCTCAAATAACCGCAAGAGAGTAAGGTCGGCCATCGAGACTCCTTCTTCCAATAAAATAGAGATCCGCTGCTCGGTTCGTGTCCGCTTCGATTATACGGTACCAGCTTGAGACCTCCCCCTTGACAAAAC
>DAITPI010000243.1:0-1538 GCA_036833655.1 Anaerolineales bacterium
ACTGATCTCCGAGGCAGGGTCGTTCAAGTCACCGGCAAGGATCGCATGCTCGGGGCAGACCACCACACACGCGGGCTCCAGGCCCACTTCGAGCCGGTGCGCACAAAAATGACATTTCGCCGCCGTGTTGGTCTCGGGATCGAGGTAGATCGAGTCATAGGGGCAGGCTTGCATACAGGACTTGCAGCCAATGCAAATGGACGGATCGAACTCTACAATGCCATCGCTGCGCTGGTACATGGCACTGACGGGGCAGATCCGCACACACGGCGGGTTGGCACAGTGGTTGCAGCGCGTCACCTGGAAGCGGCGGCGCACATCGGGGTAGGTGCCGGTCTCGGTGTACTTGACCCACGTCCGGTACACGCCAAGCGGCACCTGGTTCTCCGATTTACACGCGGTGGAACAGGCATGGCAGCCGATGCACTTGCTCTGGTCGATCAGAAATCCGTAATTGGGCATGAAAACCTTGGAAAAGAGGAAAGACGAAGGATCTGGATCTTTGTGCCCTTCGTCTCCTTCGTGTTTAGATCCTTACACAACTTGGGGAGGGGCAACCGCGTTCATGATGGCCGTTGTGAAATCGGCAGGCGTCACGCCCGGAGATTGAATACTGAGGCGGTTGTACGCTTCCTGCAAGCGTGCTTCCAGTGTTTCTGGCGTTGCGCGCATCCCGCGGATGGACTGCTCCAGCGCGCCGAGAGCAAACGAGGGCATCAGCGTGAAATCGCCCGAGATGGAGGCGTCATCGATTCGCCCCTCATGGAGTCGGGCAATGACCCGGATGAGACCGCCCTGTGCCTTGAACGCGGCTTCGACGATATGCACGTCCTCATGGATCTTGACTCCCGGCTGGCGCAACCGTCCCTTTTGGTAGAGCCATTCTTCCGACGTGAAACGGGCGTCCAGGTCGGTCGCCATTGCATCCTCTTCGGGAGTCCACTCGCCTTCATAGACTTCGACGCCCAGAAATTCGGAGACCTTCTGCATGTATAAGTCTTTCACCGCCGCGCGGTCCGGGGTATAGCCAAGCTCCTCGGTCATCGTGGTCATGTAGGCTTCGAGAGACTCGAAGATCTTGTCGCGCATCTTCTCCGAGGGGACCTTGAGCACCTGTGACATGGTCTTCTTGTCGAAGGAATACATCAGGCTGCCGACAACGACTTCCGCGGAGCCGATCTGCGCCGCGCCGGTCCCACCGATCTTCTTGCCTTTCACATGCACATCGTTGATGGGGCGATGGTTGGCGTTGATCCCCAGTGCCTGGTACGTCGCGACCAGCGGATCGATATAGAGCTTGAAACGTTCCTCCAGCGCGGCCGGCAGGTTCTCCCTGTGAAAGATCCACTGCGTGAACAGCTGACCGTTATCCAGATACACGGCGCCGCCGCCCACTTCCCGCCGGTAAACGGGCAGCCCGCGTGCTTTGCAGTATTCCAGATCGACTTCTTTCTCCATATCCTGGTGGTAACCGATGCAAACGTACGGCGCATTCGGCGAGACAAGAATGATCGTATCCGGCGTATCTTCCTTCATTG
>DAITPI010000243.1:1638-6758 GCA_036833655.1 Anaerolineales bacterium
TACGGCGCATTCGGCGAGACAAGAATGATCGTATCCGGCGTATCTTCCTTCATTGCGTATCCAACGGCGTGATAAACGGTCTGCGAGCGGACGGGAGATACACCTTCCATATAAAGCAAACGGATTTTTCGGGGCATCGGTCACCTCTCCAAACGGGAATCGTTTTTGCTACGATATTCTGGGTACAGGAACGGAACGCTCTTTTTGTATTCCAGATAGGAATCGCCAAACCGCAGCTCCAGCTCCTTTTCCTCAAAGTATTTGATAAAGAGGAGGTGAGATGGAATTACGAGCAGCGCCACAGCCAGAGTGGCGAACGTCGAGCCAGTAATAAAAGCCGAGCCCAGAGCAAGCAAATAAAAGCCCAGGGACATTGGATTCCGCGTACGCTGATAGATGGCATCATTGACAACGCGCTTTGTAAGAATAAATGCATTGGTGCCGCTGCCGAGGGCACGCAGCAGCTTGTTGGTGACCGTCAGGAAGTAGAATCCCGGAATCGCCAGGATGATGCCCAGGACAAGGAACAGAGGTTTTCCGGGCAGAGGCTGCAAGCCAACAAGCACATCCAGATGACGGATCCCCGGGTAGACCACAGCGACAAACGGTGGTGCAATCTGACCCGCAAAGAACAGGAAGTGCATCACCCGGCTGGACTTCTCCGCATTTTCTTGCGATGGATGGTTCCTCAACCAGATGCCCAGAATGACCGCGCCGAGCGCCAGGGCCGCCGAACCAAGGATGATCCAATAAATCGTAAGCATCAAAACTCCTAGTCCACGCACCGAAGACAATTGATCTTTAGTTCTTGAATCCTTGCCTTGTATTTCTCGAATGCCGCCTCACCCGTGACCAGATGTGCGACATCATTATCCAGATTGAGCGGTCTCACCTTCACCAGCCAACCCCCGGCATAGGGCTCCTTGTTTGCGATCAAAATGTCGCGCGCAAATGCTTCCTCATTGGTTTCCACGATCTCACACGAAAACGGTGCCGGGAAGGGTCCTACCCACTTGGCGCTTTCAACCGTCGCCAGCGCCTTGCCCTGGGCGACCCGTTTCCCTGCATCCCGAAAACTGATCGCCGCGATCTTGCCACAACGCGTCTGCGCGACATCGGTCATGCCCAGGACCGCGAGGTCCCCTTCGAAGCGGATCCATACATCACGCTCGACATCATACGTCAGGTCCTCCGGGATCTCACAGGCGTAGTAGATCATCTTATGACTACATCGTTGATCGAGTAGCCCCGTGATCGTCGGGGCGTACACTTGCACCTGGTGCAAGTGCAGGTGTCGAGATCAACTATTTACTTGCAAATCGCATGTTTCTTGAGAACCAGTGGTCTCGATAGGGGGCGGGAAAGCGCCGCTGACTCGACCACCGGGGCGTCACTCAAAACTCAAATTCTGTTCTTCCATAAACTTCTGATAGGCAGCCACCCCTGCCTCGCCCGTCACCAGTGAGGCGCTCTCGCCCGCCCAATCCGCCGGCTTCACTTTCACGAACCAGCCCTCGCCATACGGATCGGCGTTGATCAGGGACGGTTTGGCTTTGACAGCCTCGTTGACCGCCGCGATCTCCCCGGTCACTGGCGAGGTGACGGGACCCACCCATTTACCGCTTTCCAGCGTCCCGGCGCTCTTGCCTCTCTGCACCGTCCGCCCCACATCCTTCGGCGTGGCATTGATGATGCCCCTGGCAAGATTTTGCGCCACGTCGGTGATCCCGATCGTTACCGTCCCATCGTCTTCGGGCCGGGCCCAGGTATGCTTCTCCACCCAGTAGAAGCGATCTTCAGGAATGTTGCATCCTCGTACTGTCGCCATGTTCATTCTCCTAGCTGATGTTCGCCCTGTAGATGATACAGGAGTAGATCAAAAACAACCAGACGGATCTCATACTCATATTCTGACACAAAATTCGGATCGCGGCGCGCCTTCTTCGTGACTTGCTCGTAGCTCGCCTCACATATGGGACACGTCACGATGTAAAACGTGTGACCTGTGAACTCGTCCACCCGTGAGCCCAGCGTATCCGCATGACTTTCCGCCAGGTGATTGTGGAGCTCGGAACGTTTGCCGCTAAATTCGCAGTAGGGACATTTGAACATTTTTAAGACCGGTACTCGAATATTCGCTCATCGAATATCGTTGTGAGAGGTAGAAGCCTCACGCGGGGCTCGCGACTGCCTGCGCTACGACAGTCTCTTCCACGCCGACCGCCTCCGCCACCAGCTGGATGAGATCGCGCACTTCGATTTTGCCTTCGTTGCCGGTCGTTTTGACAGCGTCGGAGTACATGATCATGTCCTTGGGGCAGGTGACGATGAACAGCTGCTTCTTGTCGCCGGGATGTCTCTGGAACGTTGCCAGCGCTTCTTTGATCCGGTTCTCAGCGGGGCGCTCACCGGGAACAACTTTGCCCATCCAGATCTGTCCACCGCCTGCGCCGCAGCAGAACGAGTTCTCGCAGTTGCGCGGCATCTCGTGGAATTCCACACCCAGCATCTCGAGCAATTTGCGCGGCGCGCTGAACCCGCCGTTGTAGCGACCAAGATAGCACGGATCGTGAAAGGTAACCTTATACTGCGGCAATGTATTCTTGAGCGCGAGCCTGCCCTCCTCGAACAGCCGGACCAGGACCGCCGTGTAGTGCTTCACCTCGAAGCTGCCGCCAAACTGCGGGTATTCATTTTTCAATGTGTTGAACGAATGCGGATCCGTAGTCACGATGCGCTGGAACTGTGCTTTGCCGAAAGCTTGCAGGTTCTGCTCCACGAGCTGTTCGAAAAGCCCTTCCTCGCCCACCCGGCGGACGTCATTCCCGGCGTTGGATTCGTTCTGGTACAGGATTCCGAAATCGAGACCCGCACACTGGAAAACCCGGGCAACCATTTTCGTATTTGGCACGACGCGCTCGTCGAACGAGGCCGTATCGCCGACGAACCACAGGTTCTCGACCGGCTCCTCGGTGGCGTTCTTGATCGGGAATTCCATGTCCTTCGCCCAGCGCCCGCGCAGGCGTTTGCCCTTGCTCATCCAGTTGCCATTTGTCGCCAGCGATTGCAGGGCAGTCTGCACTCCGCCGTCCATCTCCGCGCCGTCGAGAATCAGGCGCCGGCGAATGTCCACGATATCTGCCATGGGCTCATTGCCAACGGGACAGACGCGCACGCAGGCATAGCACGTAGTGCAAGACCAGACCGCTTCCGGAGAGATGACCGTCTCGGTGAGCGGGAGCAGGAGCCGGTCCGGGCGGGAGCCGAAGGTCGCCTCTTTCAGGAGATAACGCTTATTCACCTCCAGCGCCGAGGGCGAGAGCGGACGCCCGCCTCCGGCGAAATTCGCCGGGCAGACGTCCTGGCACCGGTTGCACTGCACGCAGGCGTAGGCATCCAGGAGGCGTTTCCAGGGCAGATCGTGCAGATATTTCGCGCCAGGCTCATAGTGATTGCCGTTCAGCACATTAAGCGGGATGGCAGGATCGAGCTGCCCGCGCGGATCCTGCTTCGCAAGTCCCAGATTGATCGGACCGACAGTGAAATGGGTATGCTTGCTGCGTGTGATGTAGGGCAGGATGTACAGCACCCAGCCAAGGCTCACCCACCAGGCAACATGCATGCCCGTCTCTGAGGCGCCAAAGATGCTGTTCAGGAAACTGGCAATCGGCATGAATGGATCCGGACCGTCCGAGAGGCGGAACGACTGCCCAAGAAGCCGCGCCGTGACGTGGAGAATGACGAACACCCCGACGATCAACGAATCCCTGTTTTGCCCACCCGCTTTCACTTTAGGATTCAGCAGGACGTTCTCGCGATAGGTAAGGCGCTTATCTTTGACAATGAAACGGCGGACAAGAAACACGGTGATCGCGACCAGCAAAGCTCCGCTCATCAGGTCGGCGATCAGGTTGAAAGCATTGATCACACCAGGAGGCAAAAATGGGAAGGCAAGGCGTTTGCCGCCGTAGACCAGCTCAAAGCCCGGGATGAATCCCTCCAGCACGTCGACAAGATTCACGAAGGCGTAGGTAATGAGCCCAAAAAAGAGGCCCAGATGGATGGTGCTCAAAACCCTGCGCGCTCTGAAGATCGTACGTTGAAAGAGGACGGTGATCCCGGCATTGATCAGACTCGCGGGAACATTCTTGAGTTCCGGCGACGGTCGTCCTTTCCTCACCGAATCGACGATCGTCTTGATACCGTGGATCGTGAACCCCGCCGAGACCAGCGCCAGAATGATGAAGAGGATCTTTTCAACGGTTGTGAGCAAAACGCCCTCCCAGAGGCACTAAACACAAAGGACGCTAACGTCACGAAGGGGTGAAACCTGAAAGGTAAAAGACTGTTCCACTTTGTGTTCTTCGTGCCCTTCGTGTTTAAAGAAGATCCAACATGGCTTCTGTAACTTCGAACAGGTCCGCGGTGGCGCCGTAGTGCGCCACGTTGAAGATCGGCGCTTTCTTGTCGGTGTTGACAGCAATGATCAGTTCGGCCGACTTCATCCCCTCCAGATGTTCCGGGGCGCCGGAGATGCCCAGCATGAGATACAGCTTCGGCTTGACCTTGAGCCCCGACTTACCCACCTGGCGCGTGCGCGGCAGCCAGCCTGCATCTACGACCGGGCGGGAGGCGGAGACGACCGCCCCGAGTTTTACGGCAAGCTCCTCGGCAAGCTCGATGTTCTCCTTGCCGCCGATGCCCCGCCCGACGGACACGAGCTTATCCTGCGCGGTGATGTCCACATCGCCGCCAGCCGGCTTGATTGCTTCGACAAACTTCGTCTTCAGCCCGTCGAGCGGGACAGGAGAAGCGATCCTGGTTGCGGGAGTCGAGCCGCGACCGGCGTCTGAAGGGAATGCGCCTGCCACGCAAGCGACGATGGCCATATCGCCTTCCGGCGCGACTTCGGCGATCAGCTTCCCGCCATAGACCTGGCTGTTCACAACCAGCGAGTTATTCTCAATGCATAGATCTCTGGCGTAGGCAACACAGGGCTTGCCCGTCCTCGCCGAGAGCCAGGCAGCGAGATCCATGCCGGTGGCAGTCCAGCCAAACATGACCAGGCGCGGCGCTCTTTCCTGTACAAGCGCTTCGCTCACCTTGCCATAGGCTTCGGG
>DAITPI010000244.1:0-6743 GCA_036833655.1 Anaerolineales bacterium
TAACGTGTACAACCTGGAAGGCATTAAGGCAGTCTCGGAAGCCGCAGAAGCGGAACGCAGCCCGGTGATCCTTCAGCTCCACCCGGCTGCCTTTCACTTCCACGGGAGCGCACTCCTGGCTGCCTGTCTGGATACAGCCCGGAATTCGTCGGTCCCTACCCTCGTACACCTGGATCACGCAACCAAAACCACTGATATCGAATGGGCATTACGCCACGGCATCGGCTCGGTGATGGCAGATGGATCACAGGGATCTCCTCAAGATAACCTTGGTTTTACGAGCAAGATGGCGGCTCTGGCGCGGCAGTATGGTGCAGCCATTGAAGCGGAACTGGGGCGGCTCTCGGGGACGGAGGATGGCTTATCCATTGCAGACTATGAGGCCCGCCTAACAGATCCGTCCATGGCTAAGGAATTTGTCGAACAGACCCATGTGGACGCGCTGGCGGTCTGCATAGGCAACGTCCATGGCCATTACCACGGTGAACCAAAACTGGATTTTGAGCGGCTTGAATGCATTCAGAAGCTGGTGTCTGTGCCGCTTGTGTTGCACGGCGCTTCCGGGCTTGGGCCAGAGTCGGTACACCGGGCGATCGATCTGGGTGTTCGCAAATTCAATGTGAATACCGAGGTCCGGGAAGCGTATCTGGATGCCCTGAGCGCCAGCCTTCAGACACAGAAAAAGCCTGACCTGATCGAGATCATGAACAGCGTGATCCAGGCAATGCAGGACGTGGTGGTTTCCAAAATGCGATTGTTCCGCTCGAGCGGACGAGTATAGAGTTCCTCCTGGAGAATGTTCCGTGAAAAGGTACTACGATATTTCGGTTTCTGTTCATCCCAGCCTTCCTGTCTGGGAGGGAGATCCGCCACTGGTCATTCGTTCTGCTGCCAGCATCGAGCGAGGGGATATTGCAAACGTTTCGCGACTGGAGATTGGTGCGCATACTGGCACGCATGTGGATGCTCCTGTGCATTTCGTGCCCGGCCGCAAAGGTGTGGACCGGCTTGATCTGGATACCCTGATCGGGCCCGCGTATGTTGTTGACCTGTCGGATGTCGTTTGTGAAATCCATGCGTCCGATTTTGAATCAGCGCATATCCCGCAGGACACGAGCCGGTTGCTCTGCAAGACATCCAATTCCAACCTGTGGTCGACATCGCCCAGCTCTTTTGATCCGGATTTTGTGGGGATTTCCGCCGACGGAGCGCAGTGGTTGATCGATCACGGCATCGCGCTGGTGGGTGTAGACTACCTGGGCGTCGAGCGGTTCGAGAGTGTGTCGAGAGGCGCTCCCATTCATCACGCGCTGCTCGAGAAAGATATCATCATCGTTGAGGGCCTGGATCTCTCTGGAGTTCCTGATGGCCGCTACACCTTGCTGTGCCTACCGGTCAAACTGGAAAACTTAGATGGTGCGCCCTCACGGGCTGTCCTCATTCAGGAGTAGATTATGCAAACACGGAAATTAGGCTTTACCGATATGGAATTCACTACCTGCGGCTTTGGTGCCTGGGCGGTGGGCGGTCCATGGGATTGGGGTTGGGGCGTGCAGGATGATGATGAATCGATTGCTGCCATCCAGAAGGGGCTAGATCTGGGCATCAACTGGATCGATACAGCCGCTGCATATGGTCTGGGGCATTCTGAGGAAGTTGTCGGAAAGGCGATCAAAGGCCGCAGGGACCAGATCTATATTGCCACCAAATGCGGATTGGTCTGGGACGGTCGCACAGATGGAACGGTCGACAATCGCCTCAAGGCCTGGAGTATTCGCAAGGAAGCGGAAGACAGCTTGCGTCGGTTGGGCGTGGACGTCATCGATCTGTATCAGATCCACTGGCCAAAGCCGGATGAGGATCTCGAAGAAGGCTGGACGGAAATTTCCCGGCTGGTTGAGGAAGGGAAGGTCCGTTACGCGGGCGCGTCGAATTTTAGCGTCGAGCAACTGCAGCGCGTTCAAAACATCCATCCGGTCGCCTCTTTGCAGCCAGAGTACAGTATGCTCGAAAGAACCGTTGAAAAAGAGCTTTTAGCATACTGTGCCGAAAACGGTATTGGAGTCATCGCTTATAGCCCGATGGCGTCCGGGTTGTTAACCGGCAAATATACGCGGGCAACCATGCAATCGCTCGCGGCGGATGACTGGCGGCGGAAATATAGTGACCATTTCCGTGAACCGGCTCTCACCGCAAATCTCATCCTTGTAGAACAGTTGACTGAAATTGCCCGCCGCTATGACCGTACCCCGGGCGAGTTGGCGATTGCCTGGGTGCTACGGCGCCCCGAATTGACAGCTGCCATCGTCGGCGCCCGGCGGCCCAGTCAAATCGAAAGTATCGCCCCTGCCTCGGACTGGCAGCTTCCGCGGGATGTCCTGGATGAGATCGAGAAGCTTTTGGAAGCGCGAGAGACTCAACTGGCATCCCTGCTCGACCAGGTGTAGTAAGCGCTCTTTGCTTACCTCCTGCCCTCACCCGACATCGAATAGGAGACGAGCTTGAAACAATATACAATTGCGGTGATCCCCGGCGACGGCATTGGGAAAGAAGTGATTCCAGCTGGATGTCGCGTTCTGGACGCAGCCCAAAATGTCTTAGGCGACTTCTCTCTGCAGTATGAGGAGTTTCTGTGGGGGACAGATTATTATGTGAAGAACGGCATGATGATGCCGAAAGATGCACTCAAGATCCTGGAAGGCTTCGATGCGATCTATCTTGGCGCTATTGGATATCCTGCCCTTGTGCCCGACCACATTACGCTGTGGGGCTTATTGCTTCCCATTCGTAAAGCGTTTGAGCAATACATCAACGTGCGCCCCACAAAACTCCTGCCTGGTGTTAAGGGGCCTCTGCGTGACAAAGGTCCGGAAGACATCGATTTTGTGGTCATTCGGGAAAATACGGAAGGGGAATACTCTGGCGCAGGCGGTCGCGTCCATGTAGGGACGCCGCACGAGGTCGCCCTCCAGACAACTGTGTTTACCCGGACCGCTGTGGAGAGGGTCATGCGTTACAGCTTTGAGCTGGCGCGCAAACGACCAAAAAAGAAGCTGACGAGCGCCACAAAATCGAATGCTCAGCAATACAGCTTTGTCTTCTGGGATGAGGTGTTTGTTGAGTTGTCGAAAGAGTATCCCGATGTGCTCACGGAAAAATGGCATGTCGATGCGCTGGCTGCCCGCTTCGTGACCCATCCTGAAACGCTGGATGTGGTTGTGGGCTCGAATCTCTTTGCAGATATACTCACCGATCTGGGTGGCGCCATTCAGGGCAGTATGGGTCTGCCTCCCAGTGCGAATATCAATCCCGAGCGAAGATACCCTTCCATGTTTGAATCGGTTCACGGATCCGCCCCGGATATCGCTGGAAAGGGCATCGCGAATCCGATCGCCGCGATCTGGGCCGGCTCCATGATGATGTCCTTCCTGGGTGAGGAACCGGCGGCCCAGCTCATCCTGGATGGAATCTGCGAGACCACTGCGGAAGGGAAGGCTCTGACTCCCGACCTTGGAGGTTGGGCGACGACCGATCAGGTCGCGGAGGAGATCTGTCGCAAAATCAACGAGCATGATCTCTAGCTTTCTCGATCACGCCTTGCCATGTGGGAAGCTCTTTGCTGCGAAAACTGGCATATTGAAGATGCCCTGGGGAGCCTGTCTCCGTGCTTCGGTTGAAGGGCAGCCTGTATAACTCCATCCGGTAGTGTGCGCTGCGCCGATTTCCACTAGTTTTGAGAAGTACAATTGGAGATGCGGCGCTCAAACACGCGCCGGTGCTTGAAAATCAATTTGCCGTTTTGATAGAGGATAATCCAAGAAATCGGTTTGAAAGCACAGCTTCATATCACAGGAGATCAATATGAATCAAAACGATATTCAGCAAGCAATTGAGAGCGGAAGGACCGCTCTCGGCGTCGAGTTCGGCTCAACTCGTATCAAGGCCGTGCTGATCGGAGAAGATCATAGGCCAATTGCTTCCGGAAGTTATGATTGGGAAAACCGATATGAAAACGGCGTCTGGACTTACCACCTGGAGGATGTCTGGACCGGCTTGCAGGAGAGCTACCGGAAGCTGAGCGCCGAGGTTCTGGAGAAGTACCACAGCCCCCTCACTTCGATTGGCGTACTCGGCTTCAGCGGCATGATGCACGGTTACCTGCCATTCGATAAGGATGGCAACCTGCTCGCCCCATTTCGCACGTGGCGAAACACGATGACGGGACATGCCGTGAAGGAACTTACGGAGTTGTTTCAATTCAACATTCCGCAGCGCTGGAGTATTGGACATCTCCATCAGTCGGTCCTGAACAAAGAAACCCATGTCAGGGATATCAGCTACCTGACCACGCTGGTAGGCTATGTCCATTGGAGACTGACGGGCCAAAAGGTCTTAGGCATTGGCGAAGCCTCGGGCATGTTCCCCATCGACAGCAGGATCCATGACTACGATCAGCGCATGATCGGGCAGTTCAACGACCGACTCGCCGCCGATAACTTCCCGTGGAAGATTCAAGACATCCTGCCCAAAGTCCTTGTCGCAGGGGAGTCCGCAGGCGTTTTGACTGAAGAAGGCGCAAGGCTGATCGACCCCACGGGTCAACTGCGCGCAGGTATCCCGATCTGTCCGCCCGAGGGCGACGCCGGCACAGGCATGGTAGCGACCAATAGCGTCGCAGAGCGGACGGGGAATGTTTCTGCAGGAACATCCGTCTTTGCGATGATCGTCCTGGAGAAGGCGCTCTCGAAGGTCTATCCTGAGATCGACATGGTGACGACGCCTTCCGGCAGGCCCGTTGCTATGGTACATAGCAACAACTGCACGTCCGATCTGAATGCCTGGGTGGAACTGTTCCATGAATTCACTGAGGCGCTTGGGATGGAAATCAGCCAATCTCGACTCTTTGAGATGTTGTATCAAAAGGGACTGACAGGCGATGCTGATGGTGGCGGGCTGCTTGCCTACAATTATCTCTCGGGCGAGCACATCACACACATGGAGGAGGGCCGACCCCTGTTCGTCCGTACCCCCGAAAGCCGCTTTACGCTGGCAAACTTCATGCGCACCCATCTGTTCTCAGCCCTCGGTGCGCTACGGATTGGGTTGGACATCCTGTTTGAACAGGAGCACGTGCAAATCGACCAAATTTTCGGTCATGGCGGCTTCTTCAAGACAGAGGGCGTAGGTCAAAGGATCATGGCGGCGGCGATGAATGTTCCCGTTTCTGTGATGGAGACCGCTGGCGAAGGTGGTGCCTGGGGCATCGCATTGCTTGCTTCCTATATGCTCCATAAAGAAGCAGATGAACCCCTGGAAGCGTATCTCGCCCATAAGGTGTTTGCCGGCGAAAACGGAACCACGATCGCTCCCGATCCTGCAGATGTTGCTGGCTTTACCGCCTTCATGGAGCGCTACAAACGGGGACTTGTGATCGAAAGAACTGCTGTGGATGCGCTGAGATAGAGATGTAGAGAATAGAGACGATTAAAGAGCTGCTCATCGCCGAATCAGCTACTCCCGAGTCTTCTAATCTCTGGAGGCAAGTATGCTGGAAGAACTCAAAGAAGAATTACTGCAACTGCACCTTGAACTGCCAAAGCACAACCTTGTCGTCTGGACGGGCGGGAATGTAAGTGGGCGCGATCCGGAAAGCGGGTTGGTGGTCATCAAGGCAAGTGGAATTCGTTACGACGAGATGCGCCTGGATCACATGGTTGTGGTCGATCTCGATGGCAATATGGTGGAAGGCAATTTCAAGCCATCTTCAGATGTACATAGTCACCTGTATATTTACAAACATCGCCCGGATGTAGGTGGCGTCGTGCATACGCATTCCCGTTACGCCACAGCATTTGCTGCACTCGGCCGGGAGATTCCATGCGTGCTGACAGCCATGGGCGACGAGTTCGGCGGTCCGATCCCTTGTGGGGGCTTTGCTCTCATCGGCGACGAAGCGATTGGAAAAGTGGTGGTGGAAAGTATCGGTACGTCTCCTGCGGTGCTGCTTAAGAATCACGGGGTGTTCACGGTCGGCAAGAATGCGACAGCGGCCGTGAAAGCTGCCGTTATGACGGAGGATGTTGCTGCAACGGTTTGGATGGCACTACAACTGGGCACGCCGGATGTTATCCCGCAGGAAGATGTAGAGAAATTACATCGCCGTTATACCAACGTCTACGGGCAGTAGAAGCTACACAGCACAAAGCAAGATTGCCGCTACATCGACTTTCAAGGAGCAAAATCATGATTGATCTGAAACAATACGAAGTCTGGTTCGTGACGGGCAGCCAACACTTGTATGGGCCCAAAACATTGGAAATCGTTGCCGACCATTCGTCTGAGATCGCGGCGGCTCTAAGCGCAGCGGAGCAGATCCCGGTACAGATCGTTTTCAAACCTGTGCTGACAACGCCGGAAGCGATCCGGAAACTATGCCTGGACGCCAATTCTGCGGAGAATTGTGCCGGCCTGATCACCTGGATGCATACCTTCTCGCCCGCCAAGATGTGGATCGCGGGACTGAGCCTGCTTAAGAAGCCCTTCCTGCACTTACACACCCAGTACGGTCGCGAAATTCCGTGGTCGACCATCGATATGGACTTTATGAACCTCAACCAGTCTGCCCACGGCGACCGGGAATTCGGCTTCATTGGGAGCCGTATGAGACTGAACCGTAAGGTCGTTGTCGGCCACTGGCAGGATCCCGAGGTCCAGGAAGAGATCGGGGTGTGGGCGCGGGCGGC
>DAITPI010000245.1:0-3733 GCA_036833655.1 Anaerolineales bacterium
ACCGTATCGCCGCCAATCGCCGCGACCATTAGCAGACCGATCAGGAACCAGACATTGAGCGAGCCCAGGGCTGCGAACGTGCCGGCCGCAAATAACAGCGAGTCGCCTGGCAGGAACGGCGTCACCACAAAGCCCGTCTCCATGAAGATGACAAAGAAAAGGATTGCATACGTCCAGGCGCCATACTGGTTGATGATGTTCGCCATGTACTCATCGAGATGCAAAAAAAGATCAATAAGGAATCGGATTTGCTCCATCAAGTACTCCAGGTTCACCGCCTCGGGGATTTATCTTCAGACGCTGGTCAGCCATCGAGCCAGAACGTCCGGATGTTGAGGCGGCCTGTATTTGGGACAAGGGCTGATTATACCTTGCTTCCCTGCGGGACCTCGACCCGGCTGAGCCAATCCCCCACGACGAGCAACAGGATACTTCCAATGGACGAGGGGCCCAGGTTCAAGGCGCCCAGCGGGAGAAAGACCCACTCACGCCAGAGCCCGATCAGATGGCCAAGCACAAAGCCAAAGACGCTCAGTGTGAAATACAGGATCAGGCGCCAGAAGCCGCCATCGCGGATCAGATGGTAGATGGCGCCATAAAACAGGGCAATGAGCAGGGCAAATAGCAAAGCAGGAAGGGTCATCGTGGATTCTTTGCGACAGGGAATTTATCTACAAGACTGGATTGGGGGCGAGAAGATACAGCTTTTGCATCCCACATTCCGATTGTACGCCAGATCGTCCCTAAGACCCCATATTGACTATACGCAAAATTAGCGGATGATCCCGCCGCCGATCAGGGTATCGCCATCGAAGAAGACCGCCGCCTGCCCGGCGGTGATATCGCGCTGCGGGCCTTCAAACTGGACGCGCGCCTGATTCCCTTCGAGCGGCGTCACCCGCGCCTCCGCTTCCCTCGCCGTGTACCGGATCTTCACCTCGGCGCGGAACGACTCCCCCGGCGCTTCTCCGGAAAGCCAGTTGACGTCATGCGCGGTGAGCTCGCTCGCTCCGAGCTGCTCCTGCGTGCCGACGATGAGTGTATTGGACGTGGCATCCTTACCCAGTACGTACAGCGGCACGGGCGAGGCAACACCCAGCCCCTTGCGCTGACCAATCGTGTAATTTGCCAGCCCCGTATGGGCGCCGATCGATCTGCCATCTTGCATAACGATAAGGCCGGGCTGGAGCATCTCAGCAGCGTTGCGCTGCAGGAAATGGCGGTAGTCTTCACCAGCCAGGAAGCACAGATCCTGCGAATCCTTGCGGGTGGCGGTTGGCAAGCCGTACCTCTCCGCAATCGCACGGATCTCGGTCTTGGGATAATCCCCCACCGGGAAGAGTGCCCTTGCCAGCTGTTCTTGCCTCAAGACGTGCAAAACATAGGATTGATCCTTGCCGCGGTCCACGGCGCGCAACAGCTGGCTCTTTCCGCTGCCGTCTCTCCTGATCCTCACATAGTGGCCCGTGGCCATGAAGTCTGCGCCGAGCGCCAGGGCATGCTCGAGCAAGAACGTCCAGCGGATCTGGCGGTTGCAGACCAGGCAGGGATTGGGCGTTTCGCCGCGCGCATAACCGTCGAGGAAGTATTGCACCACAGTCTGACGGAAGACGTCCTTGGCGTCGATCACATACAACGGGATCTCGAGCCTGGCAGCGACCCGCCGCGCCTGCGCCATCGAGTCCGGGGTACAGCAGCGGTTGGAGTCCTCCTTGCCCGGCTCGCTCCACAACCGCAGCATCATGCCCACAACGTCATAGCCCTGCTCTTTGAGCAAGGCGGCGGCGACGGAGGAGTCCACCCCTCCAGACATGGCAACGACAACGCGGGTCATGGGCAAAAGTCCATGGTTTACTTCAGCCGGCGGGCTTTTTGGACCTGTTCCGGTAACACGCCCAGAAAGGATTGGACGTCTGCAGAAGTAGTCTCGCGACCCACTGTCACACGCAGCGAGCCCAGGCCCCAATCGCGCGACAGGCCGATCGCGTTCATCACCTCGCTCGGCTCGGGATTCCCGGTCTTGCAGGCAGAGCCCGAGGAACAGGCAAAGCCGGCGGCATCCAGCAGGGTCAACAGCAGATTGCCGTCCACGTCCTTGAAGGCAAAGGAGGCATGGTGCGGCAGACGTGACTGTATATGCCCCGTGAGCCGCGAGTCGGGAATGGTCTCGAGCACGGTGCGTATGATCCGGTCGCGCAGCGGCCTGACATGCACGATCCTCTGCTCGCGCTCTTCGGCGGTAAAGCGCAGCGCCGCAGCGAAGCCCACGATGTAGGGCACATTCTGCGTCCCGGCGCGCAGGCTGAACTCCTGTCCGCCACCGGTCAGTTGGGAGACAAGCGGCGTGCCCTTGCGGACGTACAGGGCCCCGACGCCCTTTGGTCCATAGAACTTGTGCGCGCCCAGCGCCATCATGTCGACGCCGAGCGCCTGCACATCCACAGGCAAATAGGCTGCCGCCTGGACAGCATCCGTATGAAATGGGATCCCGCTCGCTCTGCAAACCTCGCCAATCTCACGAATCGGGTTGATCGTGCCGATCTCATTGTTGGCATACATCACAGAGACGATCGCCGTATTGCCGCAAATTGCCTTCGAGACCGCTTCGGGCTTGACCATGCCATACTCGTCGACATCCAGCCACTCGATCAGGAAGCCGTCATATTTTTCGAGATGCAACAGAGTCTTTGTCACGGCGGGATGCTCGGCGCGCGCCGCCAGGATCCACCTTGCGCCCGTCTTCTCACGCATGGCATAGGCAGCGCCCCGGATCGCCAGGTTGTCGGACTCCGAGCCACAGGAAGTGAAGACGATCTCTTCGGGCTTGCAGTTCAGGATCGAGGCGACGGTCTCGCGCGCCGAATCGATTGCCGCCTCAGCAACCTGTCCATAGCGGTGCACCGACGAGGGATTGCCGAAGGAAGCAGAAAAGTACGGCGCCATCGCATCCACGACGCGCGGGTCCACCGGCGTTGTGGCAGAGTAATCCAGGTAGATCATAGCGGGCAGATTATAGATACTATGCAAGAAAAGAGCAAGCGGGTCGTTTCTCCCGGAACGGGACACCGAGAGGTGTGGTACGCTCCAAGTACGGAAAGAAAGGAGGAACGTATGGAACCAAAAACAACCCGCAAAAAGAATGATACACCAGTTTCAGTGTACCTGTATCTGGCTCTGGAATTGAGCCGGGAGGAATGGAAGTTGGGCTTCACGATTGGCTTTGGGCAAGCGCCCCGGCTGCGCAATCTGCGAGGCGGAGATCTGGTTGGTCTGCTCAATGAAATCCGGCAAGCGAAAGAGCGGTTTGGCTTGGAGGAGGAGGCGATCGTGCGGAGTTGCTATGAAGCTGGACGAGACGGTTTCTGGCTGCATCGCTATCTGGTGGCAGAGGGGACCGAGAACGTGGTGGTGGATTCATCCAGCATCGAAGTCAATCGCCGGGCGCGCCGGGCGAAAACGGACCGGCTGGATGTGGGGAAGCTGCTCAGCATGCTGTTGCGCTACCATCAAGGAGAGCCAAAGGTGTGGAGTGTGGTGCATGTGCCGAGCGTGGAGGTGGAAGACCAACGCCAGCTGCATCGAGAGCTGCAAGCGCTGAAGCGAGAACGCACACATCACATCAATCGCCTGAAGGGACTGTTGGCGAGCCAGGGAGTGCGGATGGAAGTGAAGGCGGATTTTCGTCTGCAACTCGAAGAGGTGCGCTTGTGGGATGGATCTCCCTTGCCAGCTG
>DAITPI010000245.1:3833-6705 GCA_036833655.1 Anaerolineales bacterium
TGCGAGAACACGAACGACTGCTATACATGCAAGAGCAGATCCGCCAGTTGGAACAACAGCGCAAAGAGCTGCTGCGAACTTCCACGGATCCAGCCATGGAGCAGGTGCGACGCTTGTTACGCTTGCGAGGCATCGGGATCAATTCTGCCTGGCTGTATGTGATGGAAGTCTTTTCCTGGCGTGCCTTTCGCAATCGTCGCGAAGTCGGTTCCTTGTCCGGTTTGACACCCACCCCCTACCAAAGCGGTGAGAATGCCCGGGAGCGTGGGATCAGCAAGGCCGGAAACCGTCCTGTGCGTGCGATGGCGATTGAAATCGCCTGGGCCTGGTTGCGGTTCCAACCACAGAGTGAGTTGAGCCGCTGGTATGAACAGCGCTTTGCACATGCAGGCAAACGCATGAGACGGATCGGCATCGTTGCCCTGGCGCGCAAACTCCTGGTGGCCCTCTGGCAATATTTGGAGACTGGCATTCCACCGCAGGGTGCCATCCTGCTCCATGCTTGAGAATTGATCGCGGGCAACCAAGTCTGGATCGCTCTGGTGTAAGCGGCCCGTGGTGCAATGCGGGTCTCCCCTCGTGGGAACCGAATTATAGATGGGGCCGCTTCTGAAAGGTTTCCTTCGCTTCCTGGCGAAAACTATTGGGTGTTCGACATCGCTCGACACGGATAGAAGCTTGCTCGAGGATCTACGATCCCGACGCTTCTGAAAACCACCAGAATGGATCCCCAAGCCGGTTGTTCCGAACGTGGTGGCTCACGGTTGGATCGTTTGACGCAAGACAATTGACCAAACTGGAAACGACCTGCACAGGGTTGGCCTCACAACCTTGCTGTCGCCTCAACCCTTGACATTTTCGCTAACATAGAAGCATGCCGGGCAATAGGAAGATTGTACGGTATTGCATTCCCACCATTCGGCAAAATGCAAGTAAAATAGCGCCTCTTGTGGAAAGGAGTAAGAATGCTTAAATTTCGATTAGTAAGCGTATGCACATTCCTGATGCTCGGAGCCCTAGTGCTCAGTGCGTGTGGTGGGACAGCCGCCACAGAAGTACCAACCGTCAACCCGGACCAGATCCGGACCGAGGCGGTGGCGACGTTTTCTTCCGACCTGACCGCGACAGCTTTTGCTGCGCCGACCAATACCCCCGCTGCCACCGTCACGCCTCTGGCAAGCTTCACACCCGCCGTGACCAGCACGGGTGGCATCGCCTTCGGATCCACGGCTCCGGCCGGTGGCGTAGCAGCGACTGCATCCTGCTACGGACTTTCGTTCGTCAGCGACGTGACGATCACTGATAACACCCCGGTGACCGCGGGCCAGAGCTTCACCAAGACCTGGAAGGTCAAGAATGCGGGCTCGTGCGCCTGGGACGCCGGGTTCAAGTTTGCGTTTACGGGCGGCGATGCGATGGGCGGAACAACCTACACGTTGCCATCCTCCGTCGCGGCGGGCGCGGTGACCGATATCTCGGTCGCCATGACCGGGCCGAGCAAATCCGGTACCGTACGCGGCAACTGGCGCATGTCGACGACCAGCGGACAGTTCTTTGGCGATGAAGTCTACGTTCAGGTGGTTGTCGGTGGAGGCAGTGCCCCGGCAGCGACGAACACAAGCGGAGCGCCGGCAGCAACAGCAGTAGCGACCACGGCTGTGCCAGCCGCGACAACGGCAGTAACGACCCCCTAGAAACATACAAAAACCCTTCTCCGCGGAGAAGGGTTTTTGTATCAGAAGACTTCCAGCGTCCCCCGCTTCTTTGCTTCCACCTCGAAGACCGCGAACAAGAGATAACCCAGCAAGGCATAGACCAGCCCCACCGCCAGCTCGCCCAGTAACAACGGCAAGACCTCGGCAATCCCCGCGCCCTGGACCCACCGGCGCGCCGCGGCGATCCCGCGCGTCAGAGGCAGCACCGACGAGGTCGGCTGCACCCAGGCCGGGACCCGGTCGAGCTGGATGTTGGCGCCCGAGAAAATGAGCAGCAGGAAGTAGACGAAGTTATTCACGAACATCACGTTGACGGTGATCAGGCTCAGGCAGCCCATCAGCAGCCCCAGCCCGCAGGTGCTGATCGTGGTGATCATGATCGTCAGGGCCAGGAGCGGAATGTTCGTGTTCGAGAGGTCGAGGCCCATCAGCACCACGCCCCAAAAGAACGCGATGACCACGCCCAGGGCGCCGTCCAGGATGTTCATGAAAGCGCGACCCAGAAACACCACCAGCCGGTTGGCAGGCGTCCCCAGGATGTAGCCAAGGGTCCCGCTGTTGCGGTCGCCGCCGATGCTCATCGTCATGCCATAGATCCCACTCACCGCGGCGATCTGGAGTGCGTTCCCCACAATGTAGAAGGCGCGGTTGTCAGCGCTGGTGGCAAACGTCCCCAGATAGACAAAGAAGAACATCTGCGCCAGCGGCATGAGGATCTTGGACGCGGTGTACTGGATCGGTCGCATCCAGTGGAACAGCGCAATATAGGACAGAAGCGCGCCCTGCCAGAACAGGCGGAGGTTGTTGGAGAGAGTCCTCATATCAACACGACGATCGTTGGTCGAGTAAACCGAGTGTACGCCCGACTAGCACGGGCACTCGACCAGCCATGTATCCTCATTCCATTCCCAGCGTGGCGTCGGCGCGGGCTTTGTAGAGCATGCGCCGGAACAAACGCGAGGCGATCAACAGATCCGCGAGCGAGAACAGCAACAACATAGCCCAGGTAAAAAGGGTCGAATCGAGCGATGCGCCGCCCGTAGAGGTCCCGTGCAGAGCCACCGCCGCCCAGTACGGCGGCAGCAGGTAGGAGACGGGCGTCGTCCAGCCGGGCAGCAGCGCGATCGGGAAAAGAAAACCGCACAGCACATACACGG
>DAITPI010000246.1:0-6692 GCA_036833655.1 Anaerolineales bacterium
CTGCCGGCGAGGCGGAATTCGCGGCAGCACGCGCCCTTTCGAGAGCCGATTTGAAGCGCTCAAGGTGAGCTCTCTCACTCTGTAGCTTCTCCAATTGTCCACGCATGACAAAGAGGCGCTGCTGGGCATCGAGCGCCGAGTCGTAGGCATTACGGATTTCCTGTAAGGGCACTTTATCAAACTGGTTTTGGACTTGCTGCAGATGGGTCGTGATCGCGGCGTTGCGCTGTGAAAGCTTCAGTACTTCACCCTGGCTCTGCTCAATCATTAAGGTCACTTCACGTAGCGCCTTTGCTGTCTCCTCCAGCTCGGCATCCAGATCCAGGGCGCCCCCGGTGGATGTAACGATGTCCATTGCCATAGCACTACTCCTGGTTCTTCACGTGATCGTCCTGCAGCTTAACCCAACCCCGCTTGAGTGCATACACGACTGCCTGGGTTCGGTCCTCGACCCCAAACTTGCGGAGGATGGAGGTCACATGGTTCTTGACTGTCTGGTGACTGATCCCCAGCAACCCGGCAATCTCCTTATTGCTCATCCCACGCACGACGCAGGAGAGTACCTCCATCTCACGATCTGACAGTGGGTGGAACGGCGAGCCAGGCTCGCTGTAGGAACGCCGCGCGCCATCCATTTGCTCGTCGATCCAATGATCCAGTTCCCTGCGAGTAAAGATCTGGCCCGCCACCGCGTACTTTCCATCATACACAGCCCTCACCGTTCGCGCGAGTACCTCCGGTTGAATCTCCTTCGCACAGTAGCCAACCGCGCCCGCCAGCACCGCGTGAATTGCCTGCTCAATGTCATCATACCCGGTGAGGAGCACGACGCGCGTGGGTAAATGCTCAGAGGTGACCTGGTGAGTGACCTGTTGTCCATTCAGCCCCGGCATATTCACATCAAGGATGGCAACGTTCGGTCGCAGAGTCCGAATCTTCTCGATCGCTTCATCTCCGTCTGCGGCCTGGCCAACAATGCGAAAATCTTCTTCGAGCGATAATGTGTCCACAACACCCTGTCGGAAGAGCGGGTGATCGTCGGCGATAAGCAGTGTTATCTCGTTCATCCTTGACCTGTTTTCTGCAATTTCCATCTGCAAGAGAGTATAGCACAGTAGCGACGTGCGGGCAATTTGTCGATATCAAAACACATTTCAGTTTCGTAATAAGCCTTAACGCCAGCGATAAACCTGGATGTTTTCATCGAACCGCAGGGGTCCAGGTCCGATCCCTGCTTCGAATACAGAGCGCCCCCGGGCAGTGAGTTGAGGATAAAAGCTCGGAAACGTGATCAGATAATCCACCTGGTTCGCATCAAGGTACTCTGCCAGGCGGGCCTCGTCTCGAATAAACGGAATGACTTCTGGTGAGGTCAGTCCCGCCAGATCCACAAGCGGATTGGTGACAAAAAATCCAAGCGCACCGATATCATGCACAGCCAGTTTCGCATCGGCGGGCAGGTTTTCTTGCACCCATTTGGCAGTCCTTAACATTTCGCTCTCGATCAGAAAAACATCGTAAGCGTTTTGCCGTGCCCCGATGAACTGGAATGCCAGTACCAACACGAGGGCCAGGATCCGCCACGAGGCAACAAGGTGTCTGCTTAGTTTGGAAGAGGAAGTCAATTCCAGAAAACCCAGGACGCCCCATAGATACATGATGGGAAATGCCGGGATCAAGTATCTGCCATGCTGGTAGGCGGGCAGCCGCAAGAAATAAGTGCCGATATATCCGAGAAACCAGATCAGGCTGGCCCAGGACGCCCAATTCCGCGTCCGCATGTTCCGAATAATCCACCAGGCTGCTGCGGGTATGAGAGCAAGAAATGGACTCGCAAGTATTGGCCAAAGATACTCACTCACTCTTTCGCCCAGGGGCTTCGACAACCAGTAGGCTTGATATTCCGCCTGTTTGGCATAGAACGTGTTCGGCATGGGGTTGCCGGAGAATGCGAGATTGAACAGCAGATAGGGAAAGAGCAGCGAACCAAAGCCCAAGAGCGTCTTGCCCACCGCCTGCGCTCGCAAACGCCAGCTTTCTTCGGAAAGCAAGGCGACAAATAAGACAGGTCCCAGGAGAGTCAGACCGTCGGGGCGGACCCAGATGCTGAGCCCGGCAAGCACACCCATTTCCAGATAGCGCCGCGATCCTGTAAGGAGAGCGCCCAGCACAACTAGTATCAGCAAGCTATGCAGAAGAGTTTCCATGCCAGAGACGGCGGACCACGTCAGATGCCAGGCAAACACAAAAAAGAGACCTGCCCAGGGCACGCGGGATCTGTAAGTCGCGACAAGTTTCCTGGCAAGCTGTTCTGCGGAGACCGCCGCTAATGTTAATAAAAGCCAGCCGAGCAGATACGTCCACACATAGGGTGCGAGACGGAGCAGGAACCCCACGGAGAGCAGGACCGTCCAAAGCGGCGCCGTCGAGCCGGCCGAGCGCTGGCCCAACTGAAACGCCCATTCACCATGCTCCGCCAGGTTGCGGGCATACGTGAGATGGATCCAGGCATCGTCCAGGGGAAAACCGATCGCGAAAATGAGCTTACTAACGAGCAAATAGAAGAGAACCGCCAGCAATGCTGCAACCGCGAGCAGAACCCACGACTCAATCTGCCAGTTCAATGCGGTAGAGTTTCGCCTCATTGACCTCTCCAAGATAGTGAAACGAAGGATGGCTATTCGGATCGTCATAGAGATCCTGAATCGACTCGAATGTTCCATCTTTTTCGAGCACGAGGTAACGGCCGTTAAACTTTTCTGCCACCGCGAGGATGGTCCCCTCGTCGCCAAAGGGCAGTGAAATGGCTGAACGTCCTGAGGCAATATAGTATCCAGGCGGATTGCGGACAACCACCACATCGTCAGGCTGGATCCCGTTCTCCACAAATAAGCTCTCCACGGCCGGGTAGATGAAATCGTCCTCTGCCCAGCCGCTGGCAACCACGCGGAAGTTGACGAGGTAAGCCGTCAAGAAGACAGCAAGCAGAACCAGAATACTCTGGAGAAAGTAAGGGGCATTCCGATCGGTAAACTGGTTATGCTTTCGCGCCCAGGAGACGACGGAATCCAGGCCAATCGGCGCAGCAACCCACCAGTATGGCTGGAACGCCGCGCCGGCGTGAAAAAAACTGCCACGCGAGCCAGCAAAGGGGAAAATGACCGTCATGACTACGAAAAGGATAAGCCAGCCCGTGACAGCGACGCGAGTCCGCAGGTCATGGCGCAACTGCCACAAGCCGATCAGGATAAATGGTAGGAGGAAGATCCCGCCCTGCGCGGCAAAGGCATTCCCGAGATTGGCAGAGAGGGCGCGCAGGCGGCTCTGCCATGCCAACTCCCAGCCTGCCTGCAGGAACGACTCGCGGGTCAGCGCTTCCGGCGGGTAAATGAAGGTCTGGTTGTAGTTTTGCAGCCAGAGCAACCGTCCTCCGCCGGGCGCGAGCGGGGAGCCAAACAGACTCAGGTTGCGGACATGCCAGAATCCCATCGTAAGCAGATAACCTGCAACCAGAAGCAAGCCCGCGGGGATAATCAAAGCCAGCCACCTCGGGATCGAGCGTTTTATCCTTTGCTCGTCCCGTGCGACCCTCCACAGGATCGCCAAGCCGGCGAGACCCAGCCAGAGCAACCCGTCACTGCGCGCCAGGGTCATCAGGCCCGCCAGCGCACCCAACAAGACAGGAACCCATTGCTCGCGACGCGGAGCGACGAGCAGGAATATTCCACCAAACAGCATATACAAGCCGTAGTTGTCGGGTACCGGCATGAAGGGCGCGTAATACAGCGAGAAGATCGAGAGCAGCCCGGATGCCATCGCAAGCCATGGCTGACGGGAGAGGCGAAAAGCAAGAGTCGCTGTCATCACCGGTACGGAAGCAGAAATGACAATAAAGGGAAGACGTCCGGCGGCGTACGTATCCTGCCCCGTCAGCCACATCCCCAGGGCAGAGACAATCGAAGCCAGAGGCATCCAGTAGGTATGGGAGGGATGAGGCAGAGCTGCGGGATTATCAAGATAGTTCCAGATATATGGCTCATTAAAACCATGTCCCGCCGCAAGCTGGAGTCCGCCCGCGAAGTAGTAGTCTGCATCCATATAGCCGGGTAGCGTCTGGAAGCGGGATACTCCGAAGGGGACGATCCATCCGATCACGAAAAGAATGAAATAGTGGCGCCAGGTCATCCTCTAACCTCCCATGCGATCGAACCATGTACGCGGAGAACGAACCACCCACCAACGCATCCAGTACAGCCCAACAATCGCAGCGACCGGCGGCAGAACAGCAATCAGGTCAGTAACGAGCGGATCATAAACGTAGACCGCCCGCCCATACAGGCCGTAAGGCACAGCGAGCGCCAGCGACAGAAGCAGAGCGGTGACCAGGACGCGCCGGCGCTGCCACCGTTCCCAAGCAAGAGCCAGAATGAGAATGAACGGCAAGATCAGAACCACATGGTTGGTGGGAAAGATCGCAAATCCCATCAGCGGCGTTGCTGCCAGCGAAAGACCAGCCGTCCACACCACCCGACGGAAACGAGCGTGGACCGACGCGACCCATTCCAACAGGAGGAGAAGCCCCAGAACGATAGTTGCGATCTGCGCGATCGGCAGCCTTGCGGTAGGGAACCACTCGGCCGCCATATGACCTAGACTAAAGTTGGCGCCACGATACCAGTCCGATAGAACCGCCCGGATGTAGGGAAGTCCCCAGCCAGGATTTACCATAAAGGAAACAACGAGCAGGACAAACAGGGACATCCCCAGCCCTGCCAGCACGCCCCAGCGGCCGTTTGCAAAGACAAAAAAAAGAAGAAACAAGAAAAATAGCCCACCCACCTCCCACTGGTAGGCAACCAGGGACAGCAGCACGCCAGCTAATTCATCGGAATGCGACCGCAGTGCGATCAAGATCCACAGATAGATGAGTGCAAGCATAATGGTGGGCGTCCCCGACATCAGGGCGCTGATGCTGGAGTAACTGAATACACCAAATCCAACCAGATAGACAAAGAGCCAGCGTGGCGGCTCCCACTCGGCGAGATTCAGAGCCACGATCACCGCGGCAACCAGGGAAAACTGGGAAAGCAACATCCAGAAGGCGCGCAGGAATGGAAACTCCAGGAAGCTCGCAATGGACGGTATGGCAGTAGCAATCAGGTTCTGAAGCAGGACGAGCGGCGCGTAGAGCAGTACGATAAAGAACGGATCGTTGAGCACAAATCCATATTCACTGGAAAAGGCACGCCGCCCGTAAGCGACCTCCTGAGTCCGTTGTGCGATTTCCGTGCTATAGGGCTCGATCTTCTCGATGAGAAAGGCGCGCGCCCCGCTCCAGCGGAGGAACAGCCATTCGCCCCCCGGCACCTGGCGAACCAGCGTGATGTTCACAGCCAGCAATACGAAAAGGATGATCAGAGCGAGCATGAGCAGACGAATCTCATTGGCGCTCAACCACTTGCGAGACTTGCGGATATCCTGAAACGCCATTGGCTAGTCGATGAAGAAGCGGAAGATGGGTCGCGTGGGCGAACGACGTGCAACCTCTAGGAAGCCGGCTCGCTGGAATGCCGATGCGGTCCCGGTAAATAGGAACGGCGCTGGCATATCCTTCTCCGTGTCCACTGGGTAACCCTCCACGATCTTTCCACCATGTTTCCTAACGTGATCTACTGCCGCCTTCAATAGCTCCACAGCGATCCCCTTGCGGCGCGTCTTTCTGGCAACAAAGAAACAAGTCACGGACCAGACGGGTCGATCGTCTACTGGCTGAAGAATACGGGAATACCCCAGCCTGGGGTACGAGTCGCGCGGCTCGACCGCGATCCAGCCGACGACATCGCCGTGGAGGTATGCGAGCAGGCCGGTGGCAACGCCAGAGTCGACAACGGACTTGTGCATCTGGCGCGTCTCCAGACCCCTTGCCTCGTCGTAGGCTTTGCCCCGCAATTTCCAGTACATGCACCAACAACCGGCGCAAGCCCCGTTGGGACCAAATAGCTCTTCAAAATCAGTCCAGAGATTCCGCTTGAGGGGTTTGAATGAAAGGTCTGTTGTCATCTCAGGGCATGATGATCTGCAGGCACTGTGGAAGGACTTCGTACTCAAAATCCTGGATCCAGGTTGGGAGTAGCTCGCCATCGGTGTGCGCAGGAGAAGGCTTATCGAGATGAATGGAAATACGCGTGGCCTGGACCTCATGCATGCCTTCCATTTCCACATAGCTCCCCTTGTCTTCATTAAAGGCTCGTGGTAACGCCTGGAACAATCCCAGCCGCGTGGCGCGATAGCCAAAGGCGAGGGCTAATGTTCCGTCGAATGCATCTGCGTGAGGCGTCATAAAGAAGCCGCCGGTGCGCCTCCCGTTGCCAATGGAAATCAGCGAGACTTTGCCATGATAGGCATGCTCGTTCCACCGCAGATCTGCCTGCCATTCGGGCTTGTCCAGAATCGCCTGGACCGCTGCGACGAGATAGCGCACCATGCCTTTGATCCAGCGGATTTTCTCATGTTTGATGGTCACATATGGCTCCAGCCCGGCTGCCGAATTGTTGACAAAATAGCGGCCGTTGAGATTTCCCAAATCCATCCTCCTGGTTTTCCCGGCAGCAATGACCCGGGCCGCCTGATGGAGATCCGTAGGCAAACCCAGTGCGTACACCAGGTCGTTGGCTGAACCGGTCGGCATGATC
>DAITPI010000247.1:0-6642 GCA_036833655.1 Anaerolineales bacterium
CGAGCAGGGCTCCCATCGCGACATACTACGAAAGAAGGACTGATGACACAGTTCAAAGATCGCCGTGACGCAGGCAAGCGACTAGCCAACGAATTGGTGCCTTATGCCGGACGTTCAGACGTCAGCGTATTTGCCCTGCCGCGCGGGGGTGTACCGGTTGCGTACGAAGTGGCGATCCGGCTGCATGCCCCTCTGGACGTCTTCATCGTTCGGAAGCTTGGCTTGCCCGGGCAGGAGGAACTGGCAATTGGCGCCATTGCTTCGGGGGGCGTACGGGTGCTGAACAACGATATTATCCGTATGCTCCATATCCCGGACGAAGTGATCAACATTGTGGCGCGCCGCGAACTGGACGAGCTGCAGCGTCGCGAGCAAAGCTACCGGGGCGACCGGCCTGCCGCGCAGGTAGAAGATCGGATCATCATCCTGGTGGACGACGGGCTGGCCACCGGTGCCAGCATGCGGGCTGCGGTCAGCGGGCTGCGGGCACAGCATCCCGCGCGGATCGTTGTGGCCGTCCCCACCGCTGCAGCCGAGGTTTGTGAGGCATTCCGGCACGAGGTGGACGAAATCGTCTGTGCCATGACACCCGATCCTTTCTTTGGCGTGGGCCGCTGGTACGAAGAATTCCGGCAGACGAGTGACGAAGAAGTACGTTTCTTGTTGGAGGAAGCGAATCGGCAAGTGTTACAGGGATAGATATATTTATAGAGGTACCATGAACAGGACAATGACTGAAAACCGATATGTTCAAATTCTAAGCACGGGTGTTCGCCTGGAGGGGATCGTCAGTATTCCGGAGGATGCCAGGGGATTTGTGGTCTTTGTGCACGGGAGCGGCAGCAGCCGCCACAGTCCGCGTAACCAATATGTGGCGCAGACGCTCCAGGAGGGTGGACTGGCGACTCTGCTGTTCGATCTGTTGACTCCATATGAGGAAGAGAGCGACCTGCAGACGCGTTATCTGCGGTTCGATATCGATTTGCTCGCCCGCCGGACGGCCGGTGTCCTCGAGTGGCTGGACCTGCAGCCATACGCCTACGGGCTGCGCCGAGGGTTGTTTGGCTCGAGCACTGGAGCCGCCGCGGCGTTAATGGCTGCAGCGGAGCTTCCCGAGATGGTCCATGCCATCGTTTCGCGCGGCGGTCGTCCTGACCTTGCAGGTCGCGCCCTGCCGCAGGTGGAGGCGCCTACCCTGTTGATCGTCGGCGGGAATGATGACGTGGTGGTTCAGCTCAATGAGCAGGCAATGGCGCAGATGCAGCCGTGGACGGAGAACAAGTTGACCGTTGTGCCCGGCGCCTCTCACCTCTTCGAAGAACCCGGTACGCTCGAATACGCCGCCCGCCTCGCCCGTGACTGGTTCCAGACGCACCTAAACCAAGTCAGAGTTCGTTGAGTAAGCCAATCCTGGGAATTTGAAAATGAAAGGAGCCCGCCTCACCGTGGTAATCTCGCAAGGAGGGGTTGTCCTTGCCGGCGCGGAGGACGGCATTTTCTGCTCTGACGATGCGGGGATGACCTGGATGGAAACCAACAATGGTCTGACAATCCGGCATGTCCGCTGGATGGCAGCCCACTCCGATCATTCGAGCCCTTTCTTGCCGGGACAAAGCCCGCCAATATCTTTATCTCAAAGGATGGCGGCGGATCCTGGCGGCAGTGCCCGGAGGTGGCGCAATTGCGGGAGCGATTCAAATGGTCGCTGCCGTATTCGCCCTATGCGGGCTGGGTGGGTCGATCCACACGACCAGGATCATTTGATACTGGGACCCGCGCATGGCGTCGACCGAAACGGACGAATCGAAGAGTCGCGTGATGGCGGAGCGTCCTGCCAGATCTGAGCAGCATAAACGCCATTACAGCCCTGAATTGATAGTATCCAGGCTGAATCAGCAGCCCATGAATCAAAAGAGCCCCGCAGTGTTGCGGGGCTCTTCTTCGTCTTTGACTAGCTCAGGGTGACGTTGCTTGCCTGCGGACCCTTCGGGCCTTGTTCTACATTGAACTCGACCTTCTGTCCTTCTTGCAGGTTGCGGTAGCCACCGGTGCCTTGAATGGCCGAATAATGAACGAAAACGTCCTTTCCACCTTCGCGCTCGATGAAGCCGAAGCCTTTGTCACCATTGAACCACTTGACGGTACCAGTTATACGCTCAGACATTGTATTTGCCTCCTTTGGCAATTTGAAAAGATTGAGGTTTTTGTTTCGTTCCATCGGAGGGTAAAACAAAAGCAACTCGCGTATGAAACCGTGAGTTGCTGGTATTTGTACTTCCAATACGAACTGACTGTTATCCTACAGCAAGAAGAATAACACATTAACTGGGATTGGTCAACCGATATAGATGAGAATCCGCTAAGCTGAGCGGACGCCAGGAATCAGATTTCCTTAATGCTATAATCCCTGTCACTCATGAACTTTCTGATTACCGGAGCCGCGGGATTCCTCGGCTCTTCGCTTGCCAACCAGCTTGCTCGCGAAGGGCATCAGGTCCGCGGGCTAGACGATCTCTCGACCGGAGATCCGCAGGCGCTCGCCGCGGATGTCCATTTCACGCGCGGGGACGTGAGCGATCGTCCCAAGCTGTGGACCCTGCTGCAGGAAGTCGACGTGGTCTATCACCTGGCGGCGCGAGTCTCGGTGCCTGAATCCATCTCCTATCCGCGTGACTACAACAACGTCAATGTGGGCGGCACCGTCGCCCTGATGGAAGCCATGCGCGATGTCGGCGTTCGGCGGGTGGTCCTGGCTTCGTCTGGCGCCGTTTACGGGGACCTGGGCGAGCAGCCCCTGCGCGAGTCCATGATCCCCAATCCCCGCTCGCCGTACGCGGTGTCCAAGCTGGCGGCCGAGTATTACGTCCGTACGATCGGCGGACTGTGGGGTATCGAGACAGTCAGTCTACGCATCTTCAATGCCTACGGACCGGGCCAGCATCTGACTGCTTCCCATCCGCCGGTGGTGCCGCACTACCTGCGCCAGGCGCAACGCGGCGGGACCCTGGTGGTCCATGGGGATGGCAGCCAGACGCGTGACTACGTCTATGTGGACGATGTGGTCAGCGCTCTGGTGGCAGCGGCAACGGCGCCCAATATCAACGGGCTGGTCATCAACGTGGGCTCCGGCAAAGAGACCAGCATCCGCGACCTGATCAAAGCGGTCCAGAATGTAACGGGCAGCAGCGCAGAGGTCATTTATAGCCCCAAGACCTCCGCCGGCGTCTCGCGCCTGTGCGCCGACCTGACCCTCGCCGGCCAGAAACTCAACTATCGTTCTTCCATCGGACTCGACGAGGGCTTGCGATTGACCCTGAAACGTGATCCAAGGTTTAAGTAACTGGCCCTGTCGTTGCGAGCCCCGAGCCGTGAACGGCGAGTGGGCGAAGCAATCTCATCTTCCCGAAGTCTCGCAATCACACAATACTTTATGCCTCTCTCAAGAGATTTCTACAATCGCCGTACATTGACCGTTGCCCGGGAGCTCATCGGGGCGCGCCTGGTTCATATTCTTGACGGTGTGAAATTAGTAGGTCTGATCACAGAAACGGAAGCCTATATCTCCGGAAAAGATCTAGCCTGCCATGCCAAAGCAGGACTGACGCCGCGCACCGCTGTCATGTTTGGCAAGCCGGGACACGCCTATGTCTACTTCACCTATGGCAACCACTGGATGTTGAACGTGGTCACCGAGCAGGAGGGCTTCCCTGCAGCCGTGTTGATCCGCGCCATCCAGCCGGTCGACGGCGTGGAGGTCATGCTGGAACGAAGAAACGGGCGCGATACATTCGGACCCGGGAAGCTTTGTCAGGCAATGGGAATTACCAAACTCGAGAATGGCGTCGATCTGACGAACACAAGCGGCGGCTTATGGATCGAGCCGGGCATCCAACTTCCGAATTCGCTCGTGACGAAAGGTCCCCGAGTGGGTTTAAATAATACGCCAGAGCCGTGGCTCTCGAAGCCATGGAGGTTTCTGGTCAAAGGCTGGAAAATTCGCTAGCCCGTCATTGCGAGCCGTTCTATGGCGAAGCAATCTCATCCCAAACTTGAGATCGCTCACCTGCACTGCATGCACACCTGTCCTGGCGTACGGTGCCAGGGTGTGCAAGCGTCGTCGGGACGAACCCTCCTCGCAATGACATCAAAAACGGAGGAGCAATGGGTTTACTTGATGGCAAGAACGCACTGATCTTTGGTCTCGCAAATGAACGGTCCATCGCCTGGGGGATCACGCAGGCTTTCCAGCGCGAAGGCGCCAACCTCGGCATGAGCTATGCCGGGGAGATGCTCGAGCGGCGCGTCAAGCCGCTGGCAGAAAAAGTCGGCTGCCAGTGGGTGGAACAATGCGATGTGACCAAAGATGAAGAGATCACTGCCGTGGCGGAAAAAGCGGCGCAGCACTTCGGCAAGATCGACGTGCTGGTCCACTCGATCGCCTTCGCCGGCCGCGAGGAATTGACCGGTCCGTTCTATAACACTTCACGAGAAGGCTTCAAGAATGCCCTCGATATCAGCGTCTTCTCCTTCATCGCTCTCACCCGGGCATTCCTGCCGCTCATGAATCCGGGCGCATCGGTCCTCAGCCTCACCTATTACGGCTCGGTCAAGGTCGCGCCGCACTACAACGTGATGGGAGTGGCAAAAGCCGCGTTGGAGTCTTCCACCCGCTACCTGGCGTACGATCTGGGACCCCAAAAGATCCGGGTGAACGCCATTTCCGCCGGACCCATCCGCACGCTGGCAGCCGCAGGCGTCGGTGGATTCCGCGATATGTATAAGCACTTTGCCGATATATCGCCTATGCGTGAGAATATCACGATCGAGGATGTGGGCAATGCCGCGGTGTTCCTGGCATCCGATCTATCTGCCAAGATCACGGGCGAGGTGCTGTATGTCGATTCCGGCTTTAACATCATGGGGGTGCAGATGAATATGAAGGAAGAGGAAAAAGCGGAGTAGCACAGGCTGGGCAGCTTGCGGGATCGTCCGATTTGCGCTGCTGGTGGAGGCATGGGGATGTCTCCACCAGCAGTTTTGGTTTAGCGGTAAAATAATCTCCTATGTTCAGACGAAATACCACCCCCGCCGAGACTCAGCAGCCCATCCAGGGCGTGGAACGGATCACCTCCGTGCTCGGGTCGGGCGTGATCTGGCACGGGTCCATCAACGGCTCGGGCGGCGTCCGCATCGAGGGCGCCTTCGAAGGGGAAATCGCCCTGCGCGGCATGCTGGTCGTCGGGGAAACGGGTCGAGTCACCTGCCAGAACGTGCGCGCCAACACCGTGATCGTGGCCGGGGCAGTGCGGGGAAACATCACGACCCAGAAGCTGGAGATCCGCTCCTCGGGCCGGGTCTGGGGCGACGTGGTCACGACCGCCTTCGTGACGGAGGAGGGCGCCTTCCTGCGCGGCCAGATCCGCATGGAGGAAACGGTCGAGCTGGACCTCGAGCCTGCTCCCGAGACCACGCCCTCGGAGGCAGCCCAGGCTGAATCCATCGCCTCGACGCCGATCGTCATCCCCGATTCTGTTGGCGATGGCACGACCCGCAAAATCGCCAGGAAGAAATAACATCCGTCCAGAAGACCGTCATTCTGGTCACAACGCAGCCGACACAGGAATGGGAGGGGTAACCGCAGCGTATGAGATACCACGACCTCAACATCCAGACCCAACGTGAAGCTCCGAACAACGCCCGGACCGAGGGCTTTGCCTTCCTCGCCCGCGCCGGATACGTCACTCGAGAAAACATCCCTACCCCATTTGGAGACTATGCGCTTGTCCATCTGCACGGGCTGAGCGCGCATCCCTCCTTCCTCTCTCTTCTTTCGTTAGCCACGCTTGGCAATGACAACGAGACCTTCTTCCCCATCGCATCCGGATCTGTGGAAGTAGCGCATTGCGCCTCCTGCGGTTACAGCGAGCGGCTCGAGCTGGCGTGCTTCTCCAAGAGTCCGCTCCCATTTGAAGAACAGTTGCCGCTCGAAAAGGTGTGGACCCCGGATTGTCACACCATCGAGGCGCTGGCAAATTATCTGCGCGTTCCCAGAGAGAAGACCGCCAAAGCCTTGATGTATACGCGACCTGCCGATGGTCAATTCATCTTTGTCACCGTGCGTGGCGACATGCAGCTCAGCGAGGAAAAGCTGAAGCAGCATGTTGGCGAGGTCCGCCCCGCGACTGCGGAAGAGATCGAACGGTCGGGCGCCGCGGCGGGATACGCCTCGCCCATCGGCTTGAGCCAGGCGTTGATCGTCGTAGACGATCTCATCCCTCGATCGCCCAATCTGGTCGCGGGCGCTAACGAGGCGGGTTATCATTTGAAGAACACCAACTATGCCCGCGACTATTCCGCTGAGATCGTCGCGGATCTGGTGCAGGCACAGGCAGGTGATGTCTGTATCAACTGTGGAGCTCCGCTCTCCGTGCTGCCATCCATAATTTTGGCTACCCGCAACGGCTACCAATTCGACAATATCTTGGTGGCCCTGGCAGAAGCGCATCATGATAGTAAGGGACTCGTGCTCCCTCCTTCTGCCGCCCCGTTTGACGTATACCTTATGCACGTGCCAGGCAAGGAGCTGGATACGCGCGCCCGAGCGGAGGAGATCTACAATTCCGTTAAAGAAGCGCAGCTCTC
>DAITPI010000248.1:0-6618 GCA_036833655.1 Anaerolineales bacterium
CCTGCCGGCCCTGGATCCATATCTCGCCGCTCTCGTGGGGATCTGCGCCAAAGATCGCCCGCGCCACTTCGGTGCGACCCGCACCGATCAACCCGGCAAAGCCCAGGATCTCGCCCTTCTTCAAATTGAAGCTGACATCCCGGAGGACCTTGCCGCGGTTGAGATTGCGAACCTCGAGGACCACATCCTGGTCTGGTTTTTCTGGCAGCTCCGGCGCCGATTCATAGATCGTGCGTCCCACCATCAGGCTGATGATCTTGTCGATGGGCGCCTCCTTCGTGAGGAGCGTATCGATATATTTCCCGTCGCGCATGACCGTGACTCTGTCGGAAATCAGCTTGAGCTCTTCCAGGCGGTGCGAAATATGGACGACGCCCACGCCTTTTTCTCGCAGCTGGCCAATTACAGTGAACAGTTCCTCGATTTCCGTGTCCGTCAGAGCGGCCGTCGGCTCGTCCATCACCAGAATCTTGGCGTTGAAGGAAAGCGCCTTGGCGATTTCCACCATCTGCTGTTTGGCAACCGTCAGGTCAGCCACTTTGGTCGTCGGATCCAGCCGCAGGTTGAGCAGTTCGAACAGGGTTATGGCTTTTTCGTTTGTCGCCTTATCATCCACAACATAGGGAATCTTCGCACGCGGCTCCCGTCCAATGAAGATATTCTGTGCCACGGTCAGATGCGGCATCAGGTTCAATTCCTGATGGACAATGCTGATCCCCAGATCCTGCGCCATGCGCGGATTATGGACCTCGACCTCCTGCCCCTCGAGGTAGACATGCCCTGCATCTTTGTGATAGATGCCGCCCAGGATCTTCATCAGGGTGGATTTGCCGGCGCCGTTTTCACCCACCAGCGCGTGGACCTCGCCGTGACGCAGCTCAAACCGGGCATCGCTCAGCGCCTGAACGCCAGGAAAGGATTTGTAAATCCCCTCCATACGGAGCAACAAAGTTTGTTCGGGTGTGCCTGCAAGAGTTGTCATATCATTCCTGCTGTGCCTTTCCTGAGGCGATCTGCTTCTGAACGTGAAGTCTCAATCTACCGGGCAGATAGTGAACGGAATACCCGCGCTCTTGAGCCGGTCCGTCCACTCCGCACTTAAGCCAGAATCCGTGTAGAGATGCGTGATCTGCTCCACGCCGGCAAAGGGAGTCAGATCCTCCACGCCGATCTTCGACGAGTCGACGAGAGCAATGATCTCGCGCGCCGATGCAATCGCCTTGCTTTTCAGCTGCGCCTCAGCAAAATGGACATCGGTCAGCCCGCGCTCCAGACTGAAGCCACTACATGAGACGAATGCCTTGTGAACGTGCAGATTACGGATAAGCTGTTCGCTAAAATTCCCGGACACCGATGACCCCTCCGGATTGACGAGTCCCCCCATCAAAACCACAGTATTCGTTGGATCCTTTGCCAGAAGCCTGGCAACCTCAATTCCATTGGTCAGTACTCGCAACCTGTGACATTGTGCCAGATGCTCAGCCAGATAATAAATGGTGGTGCTGGCGTCCAGCAAGATGGAAGCGTTGTGACTGACCAGTTTCGCCGCCTCGCAGGCAACGGCTCGCTTGGCGACGGAATTTTCCTGGAACCGCAGTCCGAACGAGGTGCTGAAATAGACCGGGTTGTCTTTTAGAACAGCCCCGCCGTGCACCCGGGTCAGGACGCCCTCTTCCTCCAGTGCAGCGAGGTAATTGCGGACGGTTCCCCTCGAAACGTCGAGGGCATCCGCCAGCTCCATCACGCGCAATCCAGGCTGTTTTTGCAGCAATTGAATAAGGGATTGCCTGCGCTCGTGGGTAGTCATGCGGGATCGGTGCTATTTTGCACTTTTTTGTTGCATTTTGTCAAATAGGAACAAAAATATGATACGGTATTTGTGTTTTGTTGTCAATTGCTATACAAAGATCGGAAGCAGAATCTGTCACCAATTGATGGTGACAGAAATCACTCCTGTGGCTCGCCTCCCCCGACCTATCGTCTGGATAGCTCGTTCTTCTCATAGTCCTTGATCACGTTCATGAAGGCCATACCAACAGGAACGTTTTTCAGCAGACAGTAGTAATCCCAGACAGCGCTGAATGGCATTAGCTTGAGCTCCTCCTGTAAAGCCAGACGGCTCGAGAAATCGCCTTCGACCTCATACTGCATAAGCGTAGCCCGGGGCTCCAGCAGGGCTACGAGCAAAGCGCGCAGCGTATTACGTGCGCCAATCGTCCAGGCAGCGATACGATTGATGCTGGCATCGAAATAGTCGAGCCCAATGTGAATCCGCTCCAGAGCGTCGTTGCGGACGATCTCCTGGGTAATGGCTTGCAGATCGTCGTTGAGGGTAACCACGTGGTCGCTATCCCAGCGGACACCGCGGCTGACATGCAAGAGCAGTTGTTCCAGATACAGCAACACCGCCGAGATCTTATCGGCAATGGTTTCGGTAGGATGGAAGTGTCCGGAGTCGAGCGTCAACAAGATCTTCCGGCTGACGGCATATGCCAGATAGAACTCCATCGAACCGACCACGTAGCTCTCCGAGCCGATGCCAAAGAGCTTGGGCTCCACGGCGTCAAGGTTGTACCGGAGGTCGATCTTCTCGGCGAGGATGGTATCCAGGGAGTCGCACAGCAGCTCGCGGGGCGTGCGGCGATCGGCAGGAGTGTCTTTGTATCCATCGGGGATCCATATATTCGTGACCGCGGGCGTGTCCAGCTCCCTGCCAAAGTACTCGCCAATCTTGCGGCTGGCGACGCAGTGCTCGATCCAGAACCGGCGAATGCCCTCGTCCCGGTGGGACAGCGTAAATCCATCGGCGGACCTGGGATGAGAAAAGCAGGTGGGGTTAAAGTCGACGCCGTGACCGTTTGCCTTCGCCCAATCTTTCCAGGCGGAAAAATGACGTGGCTCGATCTCGTTCCGATCGACCTTCCGATCGGATTCCAGATAGATGGCGTGGAGATTCAGGCGATGGGAGCCAGGTAAAAGGCTATACACTACATCCAGATCCTGGCGGAGCTCCTCGGCCGTCCGGGCTTTGCCGGGGTAGTTGCCGGTCGCGGCGATGCCGCCGGTCAGGTCGCCGCCCGGATTCTCGAAGCCGCCCACATCATCCCCCTGCCAGCAATGCAGGCTGATCGCCACGTCGTTGAGGCGGGCAAGCGCGCTTTCGGTGTCTACGCCAAGAGCTGCATAGCGCTCTTGGGCGAGGGTGTAGGCATTACGGATATTGGCTTCAGAGTGGGTCATAGTTGCCTCTAGAAAATCTTCTGTTGCACTTTGAACGTAGTGCAGATGGCCCGGATCTCATCCGGGCTGAGCCCTTCGCCGATCTCCCCTGCAGAGAGATTGAGATATTCGTATTTGGCGGCGGTCTCTGCATACTCGACGCGGTCCGCGGCGCGCTTGACAGAGACATCCGAGCGGGCCATGACGCCATGCTTCGCCCAGACCACAATGCGATGCTGCCGCAACGACTTGAGCGTGGCGTCCATCAGCTCCGGGGAGCTGGGAATCGCAAACGGCACAAAGCCAATCCCTTCCGGAAGATTGATGATCGTCTCCGGCTGCCAGCGCAGAAGATGAGTATTGAGGTAGTTCTCCGCCTGGTAGCGGGGGACGTGACTCAAATAGGTAAGATGAGGGGGTTGGGCGTGGATGATGGCGTGAAAGTTCGTGCCACTCGCCACGATCTGATCATAGTGGACCGCCAGGTGTGAGTTGAATTCACTCGTCAGCCGTTCAAAGCGCCGCTGATGGGATGTGAAAAGTTTTCCTGTCTCCCCGCCCTCGTCCACGACAATACAGCCAATACTGGCAACGGGCTCATCGATGATCTCGCGCAGCCGGCGACCAGAACCGGTCACCAGAAATGTCTCGCCTGCCAGTTTCGGCACAGGCTGGGGAAGCACGATCGGCTCCACGAGGGGGAAGCGCGTCCGTAGCTCGACCGGCCACTGCAGATACACGGATATATTTCCCGCGGCTCCTTCGCTGGCTTCAATCTCAGAGAGGCGTTTGCCTGCCTCTCCCATCATTTCGAGCAGATTATCTAATTCCGGATAGGGTGGTTGTAGCATGAATCCATCACTTTCTGTTTTTCAGTATCAACTCAGTCAAGATGAAAATATTCTTCAAGCTGGACGAACGTTTCATCGGGCCGGGCATTGGCATCCATAAACGAAGACATGAACTCCTGCCAGCGCGTGTTCACCTCCGTCGCAGCCATTTTCGCCCGGGCAGTGGCGAGATCCGTGTCGGTTTCAAAGTAGCCAAAGATCAGGCCGTCTTCGCGCAGGAACAAGGTGTAGTTGTGCCAGCCGGTTTCACGGAGCGCGTCGAGCATTTCGGGCCAGACGTTCTTGTGATGCTCTTTGTATTCCTCGAGGCGGTCCTTGCGAACCTTGAATTGAAAGCCAACACGCTTCATGATGCAATTTCCTCCGTTATTTTCGAATGAGATAGGGCGTCTCATGCAGCGGTTCGGCGCCACCTGCGGTGATGAGATACCCATTTTCAATCCGCAGGCCACCCCAGGGAGCGTTGAACATCGGGATGTCAATCGAGATGATCATGTTCTCCCGGAGCACCGCCGGGCTACTGGGTCCAAAGATCGGCGGCTCGAACTCGATCACCCCAACGCTGTGTACTCCGGAATAGAGGAAATATTGCCCCAGGTTTGCCTCGTCGACGATCTGCCTGCCTATGGCTTCTACCGCGCGACCTTCCATGCCCGGACGTAAAGCAGCCGCACATTCTTGCTGCGCCTGAACGGCTACCTCCAGGGCGCCCCCGATTTCCGCTCCAGGATCGCCCACCAGGACAACCCGTCCGATGGCAGCATGATAGCCTTCGAAACGCGGGGCAATCGTCAGCAGCACGTGATCGTTCTCCTGAATACGCCGAAATGTAGAGCGCGCCAGGATCGGTCGCGTGTTGGGTCCGGACGCAACGATCGTATCGATCCCGGTGCCCTCCGCGCCCGCGCGGCGCATCGCCGAATCGATTTCGGCAGCGACCTCACGTTCGGTCACGCCCGCCCGAATCGTGTTCACAGCCGCCTGAAAGCCTGCCTCCGCAATGCGGTAGGCATAACGGACCACTTCAACTTCGGCCGCGGATTTCTGCGCCCTCAGATCACAGATCGCATTTTCTATGTCGATCCATTCCAGTTGAGGCAAAGCCGCCTGGAACGCTTGCAGCAAATTGGCATTCATCAGATCCCGTCCGGCTAAGCCGGACCTGCGGAGCGATTGTGCATCTTGTCCGACCTCGCCAACGATTTCTGCCAGGGTCTGGATCTTCGAATACGGATAATCTTCATTCGGGTGGGTAAACTCACGCAGGACACGCACATCCGGGATTCGACCGGCGAGCAGGGCATACTGGTCGCTTTCGGGTCCCGTCAGCATGATGGGATGTCCCTGCCGGAACATCAAGATACATACCGGCTCAAAGTGAACAGGAAAATTCGCCAGCCAGCGCGCATGCGCCGGTCCATAGGTGGCGCGATCGTCGGCATATGCCACAACTAAATCGAGTCCCAGTTCCCGCATCATCTCCTGGACTCGTCTCCAGCGCTCCGGATACTCAGAGGCAGGAATCGATGGTTTTGCCTGTTGTTGCATGATGATGACTTCTTTATTGGCGTGGATTATCTTCAAGTGAATGAATACAGGAATTCCCTTGCCCATCCATGCTGGCGGATAGGCAAGGGAAGGAAACGAGAACCTGCTTACCAGTTGAATTTGTCGATGTTGTCTTTGTTATAGACGAATGGCAGTCCAAGCAGAACAGTCAGACCGTTGTCGGGATCGTCCTTGATGGTGTAGTCACCCAGCTTGCCGGCCTTGAATGAGTCGCCTGCCTTGCCTGCGATTTCTTTGGTTGCAAGGGCATGCATCGCGTACACAGCCAGATAGCCAAGGTCGGATGGATTCCAGAGGGCGAACTGAGGCGAGGCACCATTCTTGACGTATTCGCGCATCTGGTTCGGGGTGCCAAGACCAGTGACGAATACCTTGCCGATCAATTTCGCATCCGTAACGGCGCGACCAGAGGCGGCAATACCGACGGTGGTGGGGGCAATGATCACCTTCAGGTTTGGATACTTGGTGAACAGAGCCTGGGCTTCGTTGTAGCTCTTGGTATCATCGTCATCGCCATAGACCACCTCAACCAGTTTCAGCTTGGAATACTCGGGCTTCTCAAGCTCCTTCTTCATCACCTCGATCCAGGCATTCTGGTTCGGGGCGGTAGAGGTCGCGCTCAGAATAGCGATCTCGCCGCCATCGGGACCTGCCAGCTCAGAGGCCATCTTGATCTGGATCTCACCGATGCCCTGGGTCTCAGCCTGGTTGATGTGCAGGTTGCGGCCATCTTTTGCAATGGCGGAATCCCAGGTGACAACCGGGATACCGGCTTCCATCGCAGACTTGCCGGTGGGGACAAGGGCATCGGCATCATTTGCGGAGATCGCCAGAGCACAGGGCTTCTGGGCGATCAGGGAGTTGAGCAGGGTGATCTGTTCGGTTGCATCCGCAGTGGCCGAACCCTGATACTTCACAGTGATGCCCAGTTCCTTGGCAGCTTCCTTCTTATTGCCATTGTGTTTTGCCAGGACATCGG
>DAITPI010000249.1:0-6602 GCA_036833655.1 Anaerolineales bacterium
TCCGATCGAATTGTTCCATTTTCCGATTCCTTTCTCGTCAAGGTTTTCGCACTAGCATCTACATCCGGTCATCCTTGATTTTCAGTAGGCCGATGGATCTCCTGTCAAAGGCTCCCCGGCGATCGAGTCCTACCGCGACGAGCTCTGGATCAATGCGCCTTTCTTCGCCTCAATCGCTTTGATTAACGAGTCGTAGGGCTCCACGAATTTCTGTACGCCCTGGTCAAGCAGATCCTGGTTGACATCGCTCAGGTCGATCCCCAGCCCGGGGAGGCTATCGAGCTGGGCCCGCGCCTCTTCCAGATCGCTTTCAAGGGTGAGCTTGACCACACCGTGGTCGAGGAATTGCTCCAGGGTTTTGGGAGGCACCGTGTTGACGGTGTCCGGACCGATCAGACTGTCCACATACATCACATCGAGGTACTCAGGATTCTTGGTGCCGGTGCTCCCAAAGAGAACGCGCTGCGGGCGCGCCCCCTTCTCTGCCAGACGCTGCCAGCGCTCGCTCTGAAAATATTCCTTGTAGTGCTGGTAGACCACTTTGGCATTGGCAATCCCAATCGTTCCTTTCAGAGATTTGGCTTTCTGCGTCTTGAAGGCGTCGAGCATCGGATCTACCTCGCTATCCAACCGGCTGACGAATATGGACGCCACCGAGGCGATCTGCTTCAGGTTGTACACATTAGCAGCGCGCGTTTCCATGGCGGCAAGGTATGCTTCGGCAACCTGGTCATATTGCTGCTGGGAAAACATGAGGGTAACGTTGATGTTGATCCCCTGTTCGATCAATTCCCGGAAGGCTTGCACACCTTCCTCCGTAGCCGGAACCTTGATCATCAGGTTGGGACGGTCCACGCGGGCGAACAGGCGGATGGCCTCATTGACCGTTCCCGGACGGTCATGGGCGAGGTGCGGGTTGACCTCCAGGCTGAAATAGCCGTCTTCTCCATCGGTCTCGTCAAAGACCGGCCGCAGCACATCGGCCGCCATGCGGGCATCTTCTACAGCCAGCTCTTCATAGATTTGCGCGGCTGACATTCCCTGCTGCGCCAGCTCGTGGAGCTGGTCGTCATAATCATGACTATCTGCGATCGCCGTTTCGAATAGCGAAGGGTTGGACGTAACGCCACGCAGTCCCTTCTGCACGTAGTTATGCAGTCCACCCGAAGTGATGAATGAACGCTGTATGTAATCGAGCCAGATGGACTGGCCAATTTCAGCAAGAGTGTGTAATTTCGTGCGAGTCATATAGGGCTGCTCCTTAACAGTTACAAGAAAATACTACGGATACCATAGCACACAAGATTTGGTTAGAGTATGCATCGGTATATAGAGCTGGGGTATAGATTTGGATATATCCCCACCGGTAGACAAGCGGAGAGACCCCGACCGAGTCCATGGGCCACGGACCACAGTCGCCCGCCTCATCCTCTTGAAGAATATATCTTCAGATATATCCTTCCCATGTTCCTTTATCTATGGAGTTTTCGATCTGGGGATGCTACTCTTACACTACTGAATCATCAAAACAAGAAGAGAGTCGAATGTGTACTATGCCCACAAAACGTATCATGCTGGCGAACAGATCACGCCTGCTGCGGGAAATGCTCCAGCACGTTCTCACGAAGGCCGAGAACCTGGAGGTGGTTCAGGAACCACCCGACCCTGAGACATTGTCTGCAGCGCTCCAGCGGTTTGATCCGGAATGGGTGATCCTGTCGCCGCCCTTGAGCAGCGAGGAGCAGAATTGGATCGACGCCTTCGTGGAAGTTCATCCGTTGGTGGGCTTTATGTTTCTGTCGCCGGCTAACGGAGGCATTACGATCAACGGGAAGGGGTCTCAACACGGGGATCGATTCAACCCTTCCCTGAAAGAGTTTATCCATCTCCTCGAGCACGACCTCCAGCATAGCTGACGTCAGTCGACGGCAGAAAGTCTGAAACACGATGTCTCTAAAGACCCTGTACCAGGAAATCAATCAGGCCGGTGGAGGTTATTTCCGCATCATCAGAAATGCGGTGAAGAGCTTTACCGATAAACAGGCAGCCCAGGCCTCCGCGGGGCTGGCGTACTATACACTCTTTTCCATTTTTCCGCTCTTGCTGGTATTTGTCGCCGTAGGAAGTTTTTTCCTGGATCGGGCTCAGGTCTTCAATACGGTCACTCAATTCATCCAGCAGGCATTGCCCATCTCCAGGGCGGTCATCAACGAGAATCTGCAGGAAATCCTGGAAAAGCGCGGCAGCGCAGGGCTCATCAGCATCGTCACGCTGCTGTGGTCGGCGTCCGGTATGTTCACCAACCTGGCTCATAACATCAATATCGCCTGGCCCGGTGCCTCCCGGCGAAATTTCCTGCAAAGTCGCCTGATCGGTTTCTGGATGATCCTGGGGCTGATCGGACTGATCGTTGTGTCTCTGGTCCTGAGCTGGATTACAAGCAGGCTGCCAGTTATGAACCTGGAACATGCCTCGCCGACAGACCTTCTCCTCCTGAGATTGGTCTCCGCCTTTGGATCCTGGCTCATGATTTTCCTGCTTTTCTTCATGCTGTATCAGCAGATCCCGGCCTGGCATGTGGAATGGCGGGCAACGTTCTGGGGAGCGCTGCTGGCGTCCCTGGCATGGAAAGCCGTCGCAGCAGGATTCGCCTGGTACCTGAACAGCAGCTTTGGGCAGTATCAACTCATCTACGGCTCACTCGGTGCAATTGTCGCGTTTCTCTTTCTCATTTATCTCATTTCCCTGATCACGCTGTTCGGTGCACATCTCAGTGCAGCCATCGAAGGCTGGGAGAAGGACAAGGTCAATGTGGCAGCCGCGTAAATCACAGCTTAAAAGGAGCAATGCCTATGGATGTTCTCAATCCAGCTGATTTGAAGGCTTTGATCGCACAGCAAGGCAAATGGTGTATCTCGATATATATGCCAACCCATCGCGTGGGACCCGCGCAACAGCAAGACCCGATCCGGCTCAAGAGCCTCCTGGCAGAGGCCGAGACCAAACTTCTGGCAAATGGACTGTCCAGGCTCGAGGTCGAGAGGCTCATGGCGCCGGCTGAGGATCTGCTCTGGAACAATGATTTTTGGCAGCATCAGGGTAACGGCCTGGCGCTCTTCCTGACGGACCGCTTCTCCGCCACGTATCGCCTGCCCCACCAGTTTGCGGAGCTTGTGGTAATCGCGAATAGCTTCCATACCAAATCGTTAGTGCCTCTCCATGGAGACCCTGTTCCTGCGGCCTGGCAATCCGATCTGGGGACGTTATCATGTGGAGAATAACAGAGTGTTCATCGCTTCCGAGCCCAGCGCAGAAAACGAAGACCTGCTGGATCTTGCGGCAACCCAAACGATTCTGAGCTCCGGGCAGGTCTTTGCGGTGCCACACGAACAGATGCCGGGCGAGGGCGATCTGTGTGGGATCTTGCGTTATCCCGTTCCTCTGCCCTAGGTAATTCTCGAGAGGAGTTGCAATCGCAGACGAGCCAGATATAATTCGAGCACAGGAAGACCTTTTACCGTCCAAAAGTCTTACCGTTACAAAGGAAGGAGAGACCTATGAACGCAACCTATGGCTTACAGCACCAGGTACAGAGGGCATTAATGGAGCAACGCGTCCTGGAAAACGAGGGAATCGAAGTATTGGATAATAATGGGGTCATTACCTTGCGAGGCGCGGTAGCCACAGTCGAAGCGCGAGAGACGGCTGAAGCAATTGCCCGCTCGGTAGAGGGTGTCACCAGCGTGATCAACGAGCTCGATGTCGTCTAGTATTGCGAAGCGGAATGGCTAGAGCACATCGGACCCAACCCCAATACGGTTTTTGGAGCGGAGCCCTGTTCGGGACAGTCACCGGCATGGCTTCGCTGCTTACATTCCAGTACTTGTTCGGGATCCTGCGCCGTCCGCGCCTGCTCTCCCGGGCGATTGTGCAGGGAAAAGAGGAATTCGAAGACGAGGACGCGCTGGCGCTCTTCATCGCGGCGGAGAGTTTGCGCTCCGGGATCCAGCCCCGCCGCCTGACCCCGACCGTGATGAAGGAGATCATGCATGCCGGCTATCGCAACTTCTCCGAGAGCTGGGCGCGGGATTTCGGGTTCGCGGTGTACGGACTCCTGGCTCTCCGGCAGTTCAACCCGATCAAGGAAACGCTCGAGGCATTCTTCTGGCACCAGACCCGAGACGGGCAGTTACCGGTCAAGCTGCACTCCGTGGATGTGGTCACTCGCTTCCTGCACTCCTTTTTCGGCCGCGAGCAGCCCAATGAAATGCTGCTCAAGCCCAAGTACGTGAGCGGACATGGCGCCCCCTCGCTGGATGGGCAGGCACTGCTCGTCATCGCCGCGCTGGCGTACGCCCAGGAGGCCGGGAATGTCCTCTTCCTCGAAAGCCACTGGGCCGAGCTGCGGGCTGCCATGCGCTGGCTGGAGTACTACCGGCGAGACGGTGGGAACGATCCACTGCTGCACCAGGGTGCCTTCGCGGACTGGGCAGACTCCATCGCCAGGCGCGGACGCATCCTGTATACAAATGTGGTCTACTGGAAGGCTCTTGCGGAAATGGCAATCGCGGCAACACGACTCAGCCGGCAGAACGAGGCAGTCTACTACTTCGCCGAGGCAGAGAATGTCGCGCGCGCCATTCAGAAGCACTTCTGGCGCGCCGACCTGGGCTACTTCGTCACCAGCGATACTTTGACGCAACTGAGCAGCGATGGAAATCTGCTAGCAATCGCCTGGGGTCTGGCAAAACCCGAACAGGCGCAGAGCATCCTGAACGCGATGGAGGCGGCGCGCATGGCAGAGCCGGTGCCCACCCGGGTCACGCATTCGTCGTATCCCCGCAATCTGATTGCCTTGGAAAATGTCGTGGGCGGGATGGCCAGCTATCACACCAGCGCTTCCTGGCTTTGGATCGGCGCCTGGCATGTGATTGCGCTTGTCAAGACGGGGCGGCTGGAGCAAGCGAAGAAAATGGTGAGGCGCATCCTGGGAGTGATCGCCCGCGACCGGCAGGTCCACGAAGTCCATGCGCTCAGCGGGAGTCCGCTTGCCAGTATGTGGTACACCCCTGAGGCACCGCTGACCTGGAATGCGGGAATGGTAATTTATGCCTGCCACCTCTTCGAGACGAAGTGGCAGGAAGCGCACAAGGTCGTTCCACGATTTCAAAAACCAACGGAGTAACAACGTGCATATTGCATTTTTTACCAACTATTATCACCCGGTTGTCAACGGGGTCGTGCGGTCGGTCGCTTCCTTCCGCGAAGAGCTAATGCGGCATGGACACAACGTCTTTGTCTTTGCGCAAGACGCTGGCGATTACGAGGACACAGAGCCGTTCATCTTCCGCTATCCCAGCCTGCCACTCCCGCTCCCCGGCGATATCTCGGCTGCGCTGCCAGTCTCACCGTTTGTGGATCAGCTTTTGCCGTCATTAAAGCTCGATGTGATCCATACTCACCATCCTGTGCTGCTCGGCCAGACTGCGGCACGCCGTGCCCACGAAATGGGACTGCCTCTTGTCTTCACCTTCCATACGCAGTATTGGGAATACACCCATTATGTTCCCTTCTCCATCGACGTGGTACAGGAATTTCTGAAGAACCGCATCCACAAGTGGCTGCAGGAGTATTTGCAGAAGTGCCAGCATATCGTCATCCCCTCACCCAGCATCCGTGACTTTCTGGTGAAGGAGTATGGTCTGCAGGATCGGTATACCGTGATCCCCACGGGCACCAATCTGGAGCCGTTCCTGCGCGCCGATGGAAAGGCGTTGCGGAAGGAGAATGGCTGGGATAATGAGATCTTGCTGATCTCGGTAGGGCGGCTCGCGCCCGAGAAGAACTGGGACACGTTGCTTAAGGGTTTTGCCAGAGCTGCTTCCGACCACCCTGGACTGCGGCTGGTGCTGATTGGCGACGGTCCCGCCAGAAACGACCTCGAGCAGCTGGCTTCCGAGCTCGGCGTCACGGACCGGGTCACATTTACCGGAGCGTTGCCCTTCGAGAAGATTCCCTCCTACTTGAAAGCAGCCGATGCCTTTACGTTTGCATCGGTAACTGAGACGCAGGGGTTGGTCACGATCGAAGCCATGGCTGCGGGCTTGCCAGTAGTCGCCGTGGACGGCAGCGGAACACGCGACATTGTCGAGAACGACAAACAGGGATTCCTGGTGGATAACGATCCGGAGGCGCTGGGGGAGGGATTGAAGAAGCTCCTGGCAGACCCTCAAAAGATGAAGCGCTTCAGCAACAACGCGCTGAAGAAAGCCAAGAGCTATGATATCGAGCTGCTCGGAAAGCAGGTGATCGGCGTCTACGAGCAAGCCATCGAAGACAAGAAACAAAACCAGTACGTCACACTAAACGCGGAAGACACTGCCCCACAGGAAGCAGTCGCTGCTACGTAACGGTCTACGCCTGGAGAGACGGACCCCACGCGCATCAGGAGTCACGGCTCCAGGACATGCAGACTAGCCCTCTCGGTAATCCGGCAGGCGGTCGAACAACAGCGCTTCGACCGACAGATAGATCTTCTCGTCTGCGACATGATCCAACCAGTGGGCCGGGACCAGCTTGTGCTCCTTGAGCAGGAAACCCTT
>DAITPI010000250.1:0-6599 GCA_036833655.1 Anaerolineales bacterium
TCACGCCGCCCTTGCCGCCGCCGAGCGGGATGTCCACGACGGCGCACTTCCACGTCATCCACGTGGCGAGCGCGCGCACCGTGTCGAGCGTCTCGTGCGGGTGGAAGCGGATGCCACCCTTGGCGGGGCCGCGCGCGTCGTTGTGCTGGACGCGGAATCCCTGAAACACGCAGACCGAGCCGTCATCCATGCGGACAGGGATACGGAAGGAATATTCACGCATGGGCCAGCGCAGGATCTCGCGGACACCCGGATCGAGGTTTAGGATGCTGGCTACAGAGTCGAATTGCTTCTGTGCCATCTCAAAGGCATTGATTTGACTGGACATTACGTCGTCTCCTGAAGGAATAGATTGGATTTGTCGAAAAATATAAGCGGGCACCCCGGACAGGGAGCCCGCTTATCTAAAGGCGTATGGCGAACACCAATTCATCGCTGGATTACCCGATAAGGCACAACGTTCAGCTTAACGTTATCACGGGACCCAAAAACCCGTCAATATGATGAAAATCCGTGAGTTGTCTAACAAAAGACCGGACTTGCGTCCGGTCTGCTTCTTTATTCTAGATTGTCCTCATCTGACTCGTCATCCCCTTTGTCGAATTCGTATTCGACTTTATCGTGATCGAGATAGACCCACAGCAACAGAACGTGCCCATCAGAGGTTTCCACGTTCCGGGCCGCGAGGATCGGGGCGGATTGCTCGACACCCATATCGTTTTGATAGTGCAGATGTATAGGCAATCTGCTATTCCAGGCACGATAACAACGCTCGACAAGAGCGGGCCCATTAAACGTCCGCAAACGGGTCAGTGCGGGTACCGACAGACGTGAGCCTTCATTAAGGCCCAATGCCCAGCCATCATTCACTGCTTCGAACACAGGAGGCGGGCCCTCAATGATCGTGATTTTGTCATCCATAGTGCCGCCAATATACCACAAAAGAGATTCTGGACACCTTACGATTGCCTTCGATTCTCCTGACAAAATTCATAGTTTACCTCCAACGGGTAAGGGACGGACAGCCATTCGGCTCAACACTGGAATTCCGGTGCTATATTCAAGACGCAATCACTCCTATTTTTGTTTCATATCAATTTATGGCTCTTTCATTACAAAGTTGTCACGTTAAATCCTTGCGGGTGGTCTATGCGCTAGGTATACTGGAATCACCATGGAACCCGAGAAAATAGGCATCTATGAGGTCAAGTCCGAGCTGGGCCGGGGCGGAATGGCAACGGTCTACCGGGCTTACGATCCACGCTTCGAGCGCGAGGTCGCCGTTAAAGTCCTGCCGAGCGAGCTTCTGCATGCCGACCCGCAATTCCGCCTGCGGTTCGAGCGGGAAGCCAAGATCATTGCCCAGCTGGAGCACACCGCCATCGTGCCGGTCTACGATGTGGGGGAGGCGGAGGGGCAGCCATACTTCGTGATGCGATACATGAACGGCGGCTCGCTCTCCGACCGGATCAAAGCCGGGGGATTGACAATGGAGGATGCCGCGCGCATCCTGGAGGCGATCGCGCCAGGGCTGGACGAAGCCCATTCCAAGGGGATCGTCCATCGCGACATCAAGCCCAGCAATATCCTGTTCGATAAACGGGGCAACCCCTATATTTCCGATTTTGGGATTGCCAAACTCTCGCAAGCCCAGGCCGGGAACGTGACCGGCAGCGCGATCATCGGCACGCCCGCCTATATGGCTCCGGAGCAGGCGCAGGGCACGGAGATCGATGGACGCGCCGATATCTATGCCCTCGGCATCATCCTGTTCGAGATGTTGACCGGCAAACAGCCATACGAGGCGGATACGCCCATGGCGGTTGCCATCAAGCACATCACGGATCCCGTCCCGCACATCCGCCAGAGAAACCCCCAGCTGCCCGAAGGGATGGAAGCGATCATCCAGAAGGCAATGGCAAAGGACAGAAACGAGCGATTTTCGACAGCCGTCGAGATGGCAACTGCCCTGCGAGAGGTTGTCCGCAATGAGCCGACAAAGCTCCAGACCCGAGTCCAGGCGACGCCCACCATCAAAGCCGATCGGAGGGCGATGCCTCGGAAAAGGGGCTCGAATGCCTGGCTGATCGCGGTCCCTGTGATCGGTGCCCTGGCGTTGGCGACACTAGTTGGAGGCTATTTCGTGTTCAACGGGATTCTGAAACCCGCGCCGACGGAAGCGCCGGTTAGCACTGCCACGCCGACATTTCCGCCGCGCGCGACGGAAACGCTCGCGCCCACAGAAGAGTCGACTCAGATCCCGGTCGCCATGGTGGAAGCGACCAGCACAGAAACGGCTGCTCCTACAGAGACCGTCGCTCCTTTTCGGACCGTGCTCGGCGGCGCCGACAAGATTGCCTTCGTAGCCAACAACGAGCTCTGGATCATGAACGTGGATGGATCCGAGCTCAAAATGGTGACCTCCGATGGCGGCGCCAAAAACGATCTGCAATGGCTGCCCGATGGAGAGACCATCCTCTTTATCAGCGGGCTCTCGGTTAAATCCTATAACCTGCGCACCGATGTGGTGGATACTGTTACCAACTTTCCGTCCGCATCCTCGCTGAACGTTTTCCAGGTTTCCCATGATGGCAAGCAGGTGATGATCGCTGTGAATAACGAGATCTTTGTTGTGCCCTTCGATCTTGACGCCATGAAGAACGTCAGTAAGAAGAGCGACCTGCTTGCCCTCGAAGCGTGTATCGTGCCCAAGGGCAAGACAAAATCGGCACTGGTGGTCAAAGAGGCGCGCTGGGCTAGCGACGACAGCCTGGTGGCGTGGCTGTATAAGGGACCCAGCGGAACGGATCTGGTCAGCGTGCTGGATATCCACGACTGCAACCCGGATACCATCGCGATCCGCGATACATTCCCCGGCACGCGTTTCACGCCTTCCGGCTTCCAGGGCGGCTTAATGCCCGATTTCGACTGGGACGGGTTCAACCAGTTCATTTTCAACACCGCCAAACGCAACAGTGGCTGGGGCGAGCTGCACATCTACAACTGGGAGACCCACAAGCCCACACTGCTGCTCAACCCCATTGGCAAGCGTTGTTGTTACCGGGACGCGCGCTGGAGTCCCGACGGAAGCTATCTCCTGTTTGCATTCCAGGATGAGACCCTTGGTCCGGAGGCGCAAACGCTCCTGTATTACGTGCCGTTCGGGCAGATCGCCGCGGAGGCGACGCTGACCCCGATCGCGCTGCCGGAGGGATTCTTCCGCAATCCCAAGGAAGCGCCGCAACCCGCCCTGCATTTTGCGCAATAAAAGAGGTTCTTCCGTTTCTGCCGTGAAGGGCTGCCAGATTTAGGGGTGAGAGCGTGCGTACGCACGCTCTCACCCCTAAATCTGGGTATCTGTCACGGAAAATCCTGGAGAGCCATAAAAGATACTGGCGAAGCTTAGTGCTTCGCCAGTATCCGTTTCACCAGCCCGGGTCCCTGGTAGATCAAGCCGGTATACAACTGGATCAGGGTCGCGCCCAGGTCCAGCCGGCGCTGTGCATCTTCAGGGGTCATGATCCCACCGACGCTGACGACCGGAATCTGCCCGTCGATGTACCCGACCGTTTGACGCAGGACCTCTTCACTGCGCAGCCGGAGAGGGCGTCCGCTCAACCCGCCCGTCTCGCCCCGGTGCTCGGACTTCAGCCCTTCGCGCGCGAGGGTGGTATTCGTCACGATAACGCCGTCCATGCGCGCGCCGAGGATCACGTCCAGAGCCTCGTTCAATTCGCCCTCCGTGAGATCGGGCGCGAGCTTGACGAGCAGCGGCAGGCGTTTCTCCAGCCTCTTTTCTTCAAGCCGGCGTTGGGCATCGAGCTGGGTGAGCAATCCATCTAACGCGAGGCGATCCTGCAGCTGGCGCAGCCCGACCGTGTTCGGCGAGCTGATGTTGATCGCCAGATAGTCGGCGTAGGGCGCAAAGCATTGCAGCAGCTCGAGATAATCGAGGACAGCTTCTTCATTCGGCGTGTCTTTGTTCTTGCCGAGATTGATGCCAAGGACCAGGTCGCCCTTCTGGATTCTATCGGGCACTTTCTTCCTACGACGCCGGAGCAGGGCGACCACCTTGTCCACGGGACCATCTCGCAGGGAAGGGTTGAGCCGCTTCTGGACGAACTCCGACCCCCGGCTGGGGAATCCCATGCGGTTGATCACGGCTTCGTCCTCGAGCAGGCGGAAAACCCGGGGGAGCGGATTTCCCGGCTGAGGTCTAGGGGTGACCGTACCCACTTCCAGGTGGCTAAAGCCCAGGGTAGAGAGTCCCCGGATCGCGACCGCGTCCTTGTCATAGCCAGCGGCAAGCCCGACAGGATTTTTGAACCTGAGTCCAAAGGCATTCACCGGTCTATCCGGAGCGGAGAAAAGAGCCTGCAGGATGGAGAAGAAGGGCTGTTTGCCGCCGAGGCGCATGAGCTGCAGCGTGAGCCGGTGCGCTGTTTCAGGGTCGAGATGGAAGAGCAGCGAGCGAAAAAAGGGATACATCAGTCGAAGGCTGTGGGGCGATGGCGGTCTGCAACGTGCGCAAACACCTCTTTTAGCATTGCTTCATTCGTGCGATACACAGAGAGCGGCGGCAGGCGATCCGGCTGGAAGAAATCCACGGCCAGCGTCTCATGACTGGTATGCGGCTCGCCCTCGAGCAGCCTGCACAGGAAGATGATCTTGTAAGCATGGTAAAACTCGAACGGCTCGATGCGGTTTGCGTCGAGCACAGCGACCACTTTTTCTGCCCTGACGCGGAAACCACTCTCTTCCCAGACCTCGCGCTCAGCCACCGACGCTGGCGAATTCCCGAGGTCCGCCCAGCCGCCGGGCATTGCCCACATCCCATCGGCTCGCTCCTGGATGAGGAGAATCCTTCCCTCGTGGACGACCGCGCCGCGCACGTCTACTTTGGGTGTCACATACCCGGCCTGCATGGCGAAGCTCTCAAGGACCGCTTCCTTTTCGAGCATCGACTGGCTGGCGATCATTTCTGCGGTGATCTGCTGCAAGCGCTTGTAACGCTCGATATCAAACTCATTCCCGCTGTACGTCAATCCTGCCTGGCTGAGAGAAAAGATCTCCTGCGCCCATTCTTTCCATTTTGGAATTTGATGGCTCATACTGGATCGCTTCCAATTTCTACGATTTCTGTAATTTCGGCGTTTTCAACCCTCCGCAAGTAAAACTCCTGCGGCGAAAAGCCAGAGTGATTATAGTGTTTCTGTTCCTCGATCTCGGGAGAGGCTGGTAAGCGTCTCGATCATCGGCACTACATAGGACAACCGCTTTTGTGTCTCCTGCAGGTCATTCTCTCGCTCGTGCCTTAGCTCTGCACCGTCACGACGGAGGATGAACGGATCCTCCCAGGCGAGCCAGTCGACATCACGAGTGCAAATCTCTTTCTGAAGGTAGAAGATCATCTCTGCCACCATGCTCAGATCGGGGTTCCGTACGAGCGGGATGATCTCGCGTAAGCGCCCTGCCCGAACGGCGATATGGCACCAGGCATAGTCCAGCTCTTTGCCAAAGAGATGGCGTCCCACTGTGGTCACCATACCTTCCAGCTCGCGATAGTTCTGCGGATGGGTGGCCCAGGCGGACTCCGAGCGTTGAAAGATCAAGGGGACATCCCCCGGGGAGAGCGCATCGATGTCTGCCAGCAGAGTATCTCTGTATTCGCCCTCCAGGGCAAATGCGAGGCGGTCCAGGTAACAGAGATGGATGATTTGACCTGCAGGCGCCGCCTCTGCAGCGTGCCCGTAAAGACGAGCAAATACTTCGCCAATCCGCATTTCACGATCGATCGGAAAGATCGTGAAAAAATCGTCTGCCTGCAACCGGGCTATGTGATGTACATGTTTTTGTGTGGATAGCGGCGGACTGATATACGCCCGCTCAAAATGCGCTTTCAGATCGGGCAGAATCGCCTGTAGGTGACCGAACATCTCTCCATCGGGATCATTGAACGGGAATGCCAGGGCAGGTCGCATTTATTCTTTGCGCTGTCCGCTCTTCGCAAGGAAGTATTGCACGATTTCCTCTTCCGGGTGCGGGACATCCATCAAAGCGAACATCGCCGCGAGCTCGCCGCGATGATGGGTGTTGTGATTTGGCGGCTGGACCACCATCTGCCACAACGGCAGGGTAAAGGTTTCGCCTTTCGGATTGGTATAGGTCACTTGGCGCAGAAGAGACTCCTCGGTCTGCTCGGCAAGGAATGCCCGCATGTTATTTTCGACTTCGACCCAGTACGTGCGCACGGCGACGATCGTGGGGAACGCTTTCGGATCGAGCAAGCTCGATTTTTCGCCGCGCCAGCGCTGGGGCCACATCCGCTCGGAGCTCATCATGTGGACCAGCACCGCATGGACGCTGTCCCAGCTGTGGCCCTGCTGGCGGAAGAGCTGTTCTTCTGTGAGCGTTTCGGCTACCGCCAGGTAGCGTCGGTTTGCCCAGTAGTTGTAGTCGTAGAGATGTTCGAGATAATCTTTCAGGCTCATAGAGATCCCTTTGGTTAGAGTTAGAAGGTTATAAGGTTTGAAGGTTTGAAGGTTTAAACGTTGGACCTTCAAACGTTAAACACCGCGCTGTCCTCGCTTCAACATCTG
>DAITPI010000251.1:0-6578 GCA_036833655.1 Anaerolineales bacterium
ATATCCTCCTGGCTTAATCAGTTCCTTCTTGCGGTCGACAATATAAAAATAGCCATCCTCATCCATCTTAGCGATATCCCCGGTGTAGAGCCATCCATCCCTTAAGGTATTGGCTGTTTCGGTGGGCATGTTGTGGTAACCCTTCATCACCTGGGGTCCGTGGATCGCGATCTCGCCGATCTCGCCCTGCGGCATTTCCGTCTCGCCGTCATCCAGGCTGATGATCTTGACCTCTACATCGGCCAGCGGCATGCCGATCGAGCCGGTCTTGTTCACGCCCAGGAGGGGATTGCAGTGCGTGGCGGTCGGCGCCTCGGATAGACCGTAGCCTTCGAACACCTTGCCGCCCGTCAGTTTTTCGAACTGTTCCTTGGTCTCGCGCATCAACGGCGCGGAGCCGGAGATGCAGGCTTTGATCGAGGAGAGATTGTATTTGCCAGCTTTTACATCCGGATGGTTGTTGATGCCGTTATACAGCAGGGGGACCCCGGGGAAGATCGTGGCTTTATACTTGCTGATGTTTTCGAGTACATCCTTCAGGTCACGCGCGTTCGGCACCATCACCATGGTGGCGCCCGATGCCATGGCAAAATTCATCCCTGCCACCATGCCGTAGACATGGAACAGCGGAATGCCCATCAGGACAACTTCCTTACCTTCATCCAGCCCGGTCATCCAGGACTTGATCTGAAGCGTGTTCGCAACGACGTTACGGTGCAGCGCAACCGCGCCCTTGGGAATGCCTGTCGTGCCGCCGGAGTACTGGAACAGCGCGACATCGTCTGGCGAAACTGGCACGTATGGCCTGGGTGAATTCTCGTGTTGCTTGAGCAGGTCTTGCATCCACAGATCGCCGTCTGCCAGCACGTCGAGGCGATGCCCCTCTTTCTTTTCCTTCAACAGGCTGAACAGAATACGCAGCACCGGTGACAGGGCTTCTTTGATGTTCGACACAATGATGCGCTTCAGCTTGGAGCGCTCGCGAACTGCCTGGAGCACGCCGTAGAAGCGGGTCAGGGTGAACATAATTTCGATGTTCGCATCATTAACCGGGGTTAGCACTTCATCGGGCGGGTAGGTGGGGTTCACCGCCACCACCACGCCGCCCGCTTTCAGGATCCCGAAGTAGGCAATCACGAACTGAGGCGTATTCGGCATGAAGATTCCCACCCGGTCGCCCTTCTTCACACCCATCTCCACGAGAGCGGCCGCCATGTGATCCGTGAGCGCATTCATCTCCCTGTACGAAATGACCGCACCCTTGAAGATCGTGCAGGCGCGGTCGGGATACTTTTGCGCCGCTTCCTCCAGAAAATAGAATAATGGCGCTTGCGGATATTGGATTGTATGTGGCACCCCCTTGTCATAGTGAGCCAGCCATGGACGGTCGTTCATGTTGCTCCTCCTTTGTTCCCAAAGAGCGTCGGGACTGTCGTGGTTGTGTTCAGTATATACAAGGAAGAATCAAAAGTCAACCAACCGCCGGTAGGTTTTGCCGAAGGAAATGGATCTAGCCCCCGCGGACGGCAGCGTTGCGGATATATGCCTCGATCTCATTTATGACTCCGTTCTCGACCCGAAACCAGCGGATGTTCGGATCGGTCTCCTTGAACCAGTTCGCCTGCCTGCGGACGAAAACACGAGTCGCACGGCGGATCTCCGCCTTTGCCTGTTCCTCACTCAGTTGCCCATGGATCACCTGGATGCACTCCCGGTACCCGATCGCCGACATGGTGGGCAGGGAGGGGGAATACCCTCTCGCCAGCAGTCCCCGCACCTCCTCCGGAAAGCCACTGGCAAACATCGCCTCAATGCGTTGGTCGACGCGCTCGTAAAGCTCCGAGCGCGGGCGTGTCAGGCCGATGGCGATCAAGTGATAGGGCGGTGCGCTTTGCCTGCGCTGCTCGGAAAATCTCCTGCCGGTGCTCAAGATCACCTCCAGAGCACGGATGGTCCTGCGATAATTCCGCGGGTCGATCTTTGCTGCCGCCTCTGGATCCAAGCTCTTCAGCTTTGCGTATAGCCAATCATAGCCTCTTTCGTCTCTCATTCTTTCTAATTCACCCCTCAAGCGTTCATCGGGCTCCACCTCTGGCGGACTCCATCCCTCTGTCACTGCCCGGATGTATTGTCCCGTGCCTCCGACGAGCAGCGGGATTTTACTGCGTGTATGAATATCTGCGATTGCTTCACTCGCCCTTTGTTGAAAGAGGGCCAGACTGAGGATCTCATCAGGATCGGCAATATCGATCAGATGATGTCGCACCCGGGCCTGCGCGTCCCGCGTCGGCTTGGCGGTGCCGATGTCCATGCCGCGGTAGAAGAGGCGCGAATCTGCGGAGACGATCTCGCCACCCCGGGGGAGCCGTTCTGCCAGTTCAATAGCAAGCTCGGTCTTGCCTACGGCGGTGGGTCCAACGATGAGGAGCAGGGGCAATTTATTGGATGGCATTCTCAAAATGGGTGATCTTCGGGGTTGCCCCCACTCGTCCCTCCACGGCCACCACGTCGATCTGCCAGCGATCGATCGCATTCTCTGCGGCGTAATATTCGGCGCAGGCGAGCATGTGCTCCCGTTTTCGTAGGGTCACGTTCTGTTCCGGAAAGAAATTTCGGCTTGACGTCAGCGTCTTCACTTCCACGAAGACCGTCAGCTCCTCCTGTTTTGTGACAATATCGATCTCGCCGTAGGGCGTGCGTGCATTCCGCTGCACGATCTCATAGCCGCGCCTCGCCAGGTACGCCGCGACCGCGTCTTCGCCCCATTTGCCAATCCGCTGGTTGTGCTTCACCGCAGGAATTCTTCCAGGACGGTCATCAGGCGTTCGTCGAAGCTTTTCTTGAGCGGCTTGGTGCTCTGCGTGAGGCGAGTATAGTGATCCAGCAGGATCTTCGTGGTGCGCTCGATATCGTACGCCTTCGAAGCCTCAAAGGCTGCCAGTCCCATCTGCCTGCGCAATTCGGGATGCAGGCAGAGATACGTCAGCTTGGCGGTGAATGCTGCCACGTCTTCGGTGGAGAGAAAGCCGGTTTCTCCATCCTCGACGATGTCGCTGGTGCCTGCAGAATGGATCCCCATCACCGGCAGCCCGGCGCCCATGGCTTCCACCGTAGACATCCCGAACGTCTCTGAAACAGACGTGGTCACAAAGATATCGCACATCGACAGATACGAAGGGATATCCTCATAGGCGATCATCCCCGTACTGCGCACCCGGTCCTCGATGCCCAGTTGCTGGATCAGGGTCTGAAGCTCCTCCTCGAACTGCTTCTGTCCGCCGCCCACAAGCAGCAGATAGAGATTGGGAATTAACTGGGCAATGCCGGCAAATGCCTGTAGCAGGAAACTGATATTCTTTTCCGGCGCGATCCGTCCGGCGTAGACGAGCAGGGTATCCTGATCGTCAAAACCGAACTGGTCGCGTGGAAATGGCTTTGCCTCATGGAACTGATGCAGGTCTACACCGTTGGGGATCACCTCGATATGGCTCGTGACCTCCAGCTCGCGCAGGATTTTTGCCATGCCTTGCGAGGGCGAGACAACCAGATCAACGGATTCGCAGAAGTCGGGCAGGTAAGCTTGTAACAGGCTGTGGCTCACCTCATCTGGCATCATCGGCAGGTACGCCTGTGCCAGCAGGTCGTAACGCGAATGGTTGGTGAAGACGATCGGAATGTGTGTGGACCGGCAATAGTTCAATGCCAGCCGCCCGCTCAGGAAGGGATGGTGCACGTGGACTACATCCATGGTCTGGAGCAGCTTCTTGTGCCGGGTCTTGTAACGCAGGGACAGGTAGAAGCCTGTATCGGCAAGCGGCAGGCCCGGGCTGCGAATGACCCGCGGTTCATCATCCACAAAGTCCAGGTCGCCAAAGGTGAACACATATACCTCGTGGCCGGCGCGTTCGAAGGCGCGTTTGTTCAGTTCAACATGGTTTGTCACGCCGCTGATGTACGGCTTGTAGGTGTCCACCATCATCCCGATTCGCATGAGTCTATCCTACAGGCAACAGGGGCTCCATGTCAAGGCGCTGTTTCCATCGTAATGGTAGAATTTGGTTCTTCGGAGGCATGTTGGTCAAATTGATCTTGCGCGACAAGGAATATGAGGTGAAGCCCGGCATGACCCTGCTCTCTGCCCTGCAGAAGGTCGCCGTCGTGCCGGAATCGGTGATCGCGACCCGCGACGGCGAGATGATCCTCGAGGACGAGATCCTGCGGGACGGCGATGTGATCAAGTTGATCGCAGTGATTTCTGGAGGGGTGGGACGTGGGGATCGGGATTCGGGAATCGGTCCCGAGTTCCAGTTCCCAATTCCCGATTCCCGAGGTCGTCATGAAATGTAAGAAATGTGGCTCAAAAGCCTCCGTCCATATGCGCCAGCACAAACTGGCGCTGTGCAAGGAGCATTACCTCGAATGGATCCCCGAGCAGACGGAGCGCTTTATCAAGAAGTATGAGATGTTTACGCGCGAGGAGAAGATCCTGGTCGCCGTTTCGGGCGGGAAGGACTCGCTTGCCCTCTGGGATATCCTCCACCGGCTTGGTTACCAGGCAGACGGGCTGTATCTCGGTCTTGGCATCGATGGAGGCATCGGCTATTCGCATGAGTCTCAGCGCCTGGCGGAGAAATTCGCAAAGGAACGGAGCCTCAAGCTCCACGTCGTCGATATCGAGAAGGAATACGGACAGCCCATCCCGGTGTTGTCGGAGCTCTCCCATCGGGGCTATGGCAAGCCCTGTGCGGTGTGTGGACTGGCGAAGCGCCATGAGATGAACCGCATCGCCCGTGACCTCGGGTATGACGTGCTGGCGACGGGCCATAACCTCGACGACGAGGCGGCGGTGCTCTTCGGAAATACGTTGACCTGGTCGAGCGAGTATCTCCTGCGGCAGGGACCGGTGCTGCCTGCCTCCGAAGGGCTGGCGCGCAAGGTCAAGCCACTGTGCCGCTTCTATGAACGCGAGATGACCGCCTATTCCCTGGCGCGCGGGATCGAATATATCTATGAAGAATGCCCGTATGCGGAAGGCTCGCAGTCCATCTACTATAAGGAATTGCTCAACCAGCTCGAGACCACGCGACCGGGCGCCAAGCTGACCTTCTACCTGCGCTTCCTGGAGGCGCGCAAACGTGGGGATCTGTTCCTCGACAAGAACACGGGGCGTGACCACCTGCACGCCTGCCCGCGCTGTGGTCAACCTACTTCCACAGACGATCTCTGTTCCTTCTGCAGGATGATCGAAAAAGTCAAGCCTACGCCAGCCGGCGTCATTGGGGAGGCAGATTAGGTTCTGTGTGGTGAATTAACATGGCCCATCAAACAATACCGTTTCTTTGCGTAGACTTATGCTGCCCTTCGTGATTTCCCGCCAGACTGCCCGCCGTTTTGTCCTGGGCAAGCAAGGACTTTGGCCCGGTCGCCGCTGGAAAGGCAAGAAGGGCACTTCCCAGGCCCTCCGTGCCTGCGAAGCGGTGCAGTTCGATCCATTGAATGTGGTCGCCCGCAGCCAGGACCTGGTGCTGCACAGCCGTGTCCTGGACTACAGACCGGAGTATCTTTACAAGGCCGCCTACAACGATCGCCAATTCTTCGACTATGGCGGCTGGCTGGCGATGTACCCCATGTCCGATCTGCCTTACTTCCGGGTACATATGCAGAGACGCGCGCACGACAAGCGGGTCGAAGATTTCGTTTTATCCAATCCGGAACTATTCGAGCAGGTACGAGCGGAGCTGCGGGCACGTGGTCCGCTGGGCAATCGCGACCTGGACGGCAACCGGGTGGGCTGGAACTATCGCGGCCGCAAGGATACGTCCCTGGCGCTGTTCGATATGTGGCTCTCCGGCGAGCTGATGATCCATCATCGCGAGGGATTCGAGCGAGTCTATGATTTTCGCGAGAACATCGCGCTGCCCGAATTCGATTACATCGCCAGCGAAGAAGAAGCAGAAGACTTCTTCATTCACAAAGAATTGTCATTCATGGGGTTGTTCCGTGAAGCCGTGCTTAGGTCTGCGTTGCAGTACGACATGTACAAACGCTACTCGAGGTCGCAGGTGCTTTCGTTGATCGAGTCCTCGGTCGAGTCGGGCAAGGCGAAGCGCGTCCAGATCGAGGGTGGGCGCGATAATTACCTTGTTTTGACGGAAGACCTTTCGGCCCTGGAATCACTCGAGCAAGGCAAGATTCCCGGAGGCTGGGCTTCGAAGGAAACGACCACGCTCGAGGAAGTCACCTTGCTCTCGCCGCTGGATATCGTCAGCGCGCGCGGACGCGCAAAGAGGCTATTTGATTTTGACTACAAGTGGGAAGTGTACACGCCCGCGCACCAGCGCCGCTGGGGCTATTATGTTTTGCCGATTCTATATGGCGATGACCTCGTGGCGCGACTGGATCCCAAGCTCGACCGTGCGACCATGACGTTGGAGATCAAAAGTTTCTGGCATGAGGACGATGCACCCGTGAAGGAAGAACAGTTTGCCAGTGCGCTGGCAAAGGGATTGGTCCGATTCATAAAATTCGTGGGTGCAAAGCGAGTGCTGACAGAATCTATTCGCCCCATCGGACTGCGA
>DAITPI010000252.1:0-6566 GCA_036833655.1 Anaerolineales bacterium
ACACACCGTCACCTGCTTCGGTGAACCTGGTCGGGAACCTGCAGAGTGAGGCCACCGGGGGCGCCTGCGGCGACTGGGATCCGGGTTGTACAGGCTCAAGATTCACTGCCCAGGGGAACGATGTGTTTCTGTTCAGCTCGGCAACCATTCCCGCCGGTGCCTGGGAATACAAAGTCGCCATGGGCAGTTGGGCTGAGAACTATGGATCTAACTTCCAGCAGGATGGACCGAACATTAATCTGAGTTTGCCTGCTGATCGTAGTGTGCGCTTCTACTACGATCACAAGACTCATTACATCGCCGATAACGTCCGCAACACCATCTATACAGTTCCCGGCAGCTTCAACAGTGAGGTCGGGTGCGCCGGGGACTGGCAGCCGGAGTGCCTGAGCACATTCATGAGCGACGTGGATAGCGATGGGATCTTCACCTTTGTCAGCGAGGCGATCCCCCAGGGGAACTACGAGTTCAAGGTTGCCACCAACGAAAGCTGGTCCAATCCGAATTACGGGCAGGGAGGTAGTGGTGCCAACGTGCCCTTCAGCGTGCCTGCGGCAGGGTACCGCGTCACATTCAGCTTCAACACGACGAACAGTGTGCCTGGCGTATCTGTGGAGAGTCTGGGCGCCAAACCGGACAATAACGTTGAATGGTACGGCTTGCGTCATGACTCGCGCGACTTGCTCTACCGGACGCCTGGCGGAGCGGTTCCGGCCGGAAAACAGGTGCTGATCCGCTTCCGGACCTTCCACAACGATGTGACTGACGTCAAGCTGCGTGTCTATGACATCAATGCGAGCGCCCAACGCGTCGAGAAGATGACGGTCGCCGCCTCAAGCGCGCCGTGCTACGAGGCGGGTCTCGAGCAGTTCACCTGTGATTTCTGGGAAGCTGCCGTCGATCAGGCGACCCCGAACAATCTCTGGTATCGCTTCATCGTAACGGACGGCACGGACACCGATTACTATGCGGACAACACGGCCGCGCTCGACGGTGGGCTCGGTCAGGTCACCGATGACCCGGTGGACAACAGCTATGCGCTGATGTTCTACGACCCGGCATTCCAGGCGCCAGCCTGGGCGAAGAGCGCCAGCATCTACCAGATCTTCCCCGATCGCTTCCGCGATGGGCGTGCCAACAACAACCCTGCGACCGGAGACATCCGCTACGATGATCCCGTCCTGAAGCTGCCCTGGGGGACGTTGCCCGAGGGATATTGCCGCAACTATGCCGATGGAAGCACCAATTGCCCGTGGCGCTACGATACTACGCCTCCGGCCGACAGCCCCACCAAGGAGCAACCGCGCGGTCGCGATTACTTCGGCGGCGATTTGAAAGGCGTGGATCAATATCTGGATTACCTGAAGTCTCTGGGCGTGAATACCCTCTACTTCAATCCTATTTTCGACGCGGGGTCCAACCACTCCTACGATACCCAGGACTATTACAGGATCGATCCCTATTTCGGTACCCAGAAAGATTGGGAGAACCTCGTCAAGCATGCCAAAGACCGCGGCATCCGCATTGTCCTGGACGGCGTCTTCAATCACATGTCCTCGGACAGCCCGTTCTTCGACCGCTACCATCATTATCCTACGGTTGGAGCCTGTGAGTCGCTTACTTCGCCCTACCGGAGCTGGTTCGTTTTTCGCAATAACAATGTGCCGTGCGGCGCCGCAGACTACGAAGGCTGGTTTGGCTTCGATAGTATCCCGGTGTTGAAGAAGAACAATCCTGAGGTTCAGGAGTATTTCCTCACCGGTCAGAACAGCGTGTCAAAGTACTGGTTGAAAGCCGGAGCAAGCGGCTGGCGGCTGGACGTTTCGGGCGACGCGAGTTTCCCGAGCGGTTACTGGGAGACCTTCCGTAGTGTGACTAAGTCCACGGACCCGAACGCGCTGCTGATCAGCGAAACCTGGCAAAAGGACAGTACTCTCCTGCGCATGATCCGCGGCGACCGCCTCGACACCACGATGAATTACCGCCTGCGTGATGCCGTGATCGGCTTCCTGGCACCGGGCAATTTCGACTCAAAGGGATTTGGCGACAGCGGACGGATCATCGCTCCGTCCGAGTTTGCGGCGCGCATGGAATCGATCCGAGAAGACTACCCGGACGCCGCTTACTACTCGCTTATGAATCTGCTTGATAGTCACGACACCGAGCGCCTGCGCTGGACTCTCACGCCGGGTGAGGAAACCACCGCTGGCAAAGAGCTGAACGCAGCGAACGTGGCGCAGGGCAAGCTCCGCCAGCAGCTCGCCTCCCTGATCCAGTTCACCGTGCCCGGCGCGCCGACTGTGTTCTACGGCGACGAAGTCGGCATGACCGGTGACGACGATCCCGACGATCGCCGCAGCTACCCCTGGGCCGATAAGGGCGGCTCGCCCGACCAGGCGATGTTCAACCATTACAAGGCGCTCAACGCCCTGCGTAGCGGGAACAGTGTTCTGGTCAATGGCGACTTCACGGTGCTGCTTGCAGACGACGCGACGGGCGTCCTGGCATATGGACGCAAGACGAACAATCAGGCGGCAGTCATCATCGTCAATCGCAGCAATAGCCTGCAATCTGGCGCTATTCCCGTTTCCGGCTACCTGTGGAACGGCCTGACCCTGACCCGCAAATTCGCAGTCGGCACAGGCAGCGCTGCTTCTGTGACCGTAGCGGGAGGTGAGATCGCCGGTTCGCTCGGACCACAGAGCGCGGTTGTATTCATCAGCGGCAACGTGGACCTGCAGCCGCCCGCTGCTCCTGCCGGTCTGCAGGTTACCAGTGAAGGCAACGCCACGGTCAGCCTTTCCTGGGGTGCGAGCTCCGGCGCGGCAGCCTACGACCTGTACCGTAGCTACGTCAGCGGAGGTGGCTGGGTTAAGGTCAATGCCTCACCGCTCACTGGCACCTCGTACACAGACACATCGGTGGAGAACGCGCGGACCTATTATTATGTGGTCACGGCACGGGATGCCGCCGGCAACGAGAGCGGCTATTCGAATCAGGTCAGTGCCCTGCCACGTCTCACCATTGGCTGGGCAAACCTGCAATGGCCTCCGACTCTAAATCATGTAATCAGTGCGACCAATCGTACCGATAACGTCTACGGCCAGGTCTGGATCGATGGCGTGACCAATCAAGCCGGACCTGCGCCGACCCTGCTCGCCCAGCTAGGCTATGGCCCGACGGCTAGCAACCCCGATGGCAACCCTGCCTGGACCTGGGTGGATGCCTCCTTCAATACGAATGCGGGCAACAATGACGAATTCAAGGCGAGCATGTTGCCCGAAGCGACCGGCTCGTTCGATTACGTCTATCGCTATACCACCACGAACGGGCGCGACTGGCTGTATGCCGATCTCAACGGTCCTATCCCGGCTGGCGCACTTCCGCCCAACCCCGGCAAGTTGACCGTCGCCTCCAGTGGCGATACGACCGCTCCCGCAGCACCGACCGGCTTACGCGTGGTCTCCGCTTCTCCGGTTGGGATTGAGCTGGCTTGGGATGCGAATGCCGGAGATCCTTCGTTGTATGGCTACGAAGTACTGCGCAGCGACATGGCAGGCGGGCCCTATGCGGTGCTTGCTCTTGTCACGGGCACCTCTTACGCCGATACCGCCGTCAATCAGGATGCCACTTATTACTATGTGGTGCGCGCCGTCGACCAATCGTTCAATCGCTCTGGCTACTCTGTTGAGGTCTTTGCCAAGGCAGAGGTGCGCACGGTCACCCTGGTAATCAACGTGACTGTCCCGGCGACCACCGATGGAACCGGACGCTCAGTCTATATCGCCGGCTTCCTGGACCGCCTGGATGGCGGGCTGCCGCAGTGGAATCCGGGCGGCGTCGCCCTCACGCGCGTGGATGCGACCCATTGGACCATCACCCTGACCGGCAAGGAAGCCACGCAGATCGAGTACAAATACGCCCTCGGCTCCTGGGACTACGTGGAGAAGGACGGCGCCTGTGGCGAGATCGCAAACCGCCAGTTGACCCTGAGCTATGGCTCGACGGGGACGCAAACCGTGAACGATACGGTCCAGAACTGGCGCAACGTTTCGCCCTGCGGGAACTAGAATTACGAGAATTGAAGAAGACAGGCGCCCTCGAGGCGCCTGTTTTGTTTCTCCACTCACTTTGAATATCTTTCTTGACATGCGCCCCTCAAAAGACTACAATTTTTCCCGAAGTTATCGAGCTTCAATCTGTCCAACAGATCAAACCAACTATAAGGAGAGGATCATGGTTTTTGAATTACCCAAACTTCCGTATGCAGTGGACGCGCTCGAGCCCTACATCGATGCACAAACGATGACGATTCATCATGACAAGCATCACCAGGCTTATATTACGAACCTGAACGCTGCGCTGGAGAAACACCCGGAGCTGGGGGACAAGTCGCTGGAGGCTCTGCTTTCCGATTTGAATGCCGTCCCGGACGATATCCGGACCGCGGTGCGCAATCATGGCGGCGGGACCTGGAATCACAACATGTTCTGGGAGATCATGGCGCCCAAAACGTCCGCCACTCCCAGCGCTCAAGTACTGAAGGCGCTGGAGGGCTCCTTCGGATCCTTCGACAGTTTCAAAGCCGAGTTCGAAAAGGCTGCGAATGGTCGTTTCGGCTCGGGGTGGGCATGGCTGGTCAGGCGCGGAGATGGACTGGCGATCGTCTCCACTGCCAACCAGGACAATCCTCTCTCGGACGGGCTGACGCCCATCCTGGGCATCGACGTCTGGGAGCATGCCTACTACCTGAAGTATCAGAATCGCCGTGCCGAATACGTGTCCAACTGGTGGAATGTTGTCAATTGGGGAGCTGTCGCGGAGCGGTACAACCAGGCATAGAGAGTGAAATTCACTTTCTCACTCTCTGCAAGAGAGATATAATAACCAAAACTGCTTGCTACTTCTCAACAAGGAGATTCTCCGATGACCCATATCATCACCAGCCTGTGTGTGCGTGACCGTGGTTGTATCGATGTCTGTCCCGTCGAGTGCATGATTCCCGGGTTCCCGCTCAACGAGTGGCCCTGGATCTATATCGATCCCGATACCTGCATCGACTGTGGCGCCTGTGTTCCGGAATGCCCGTATGCCGCGATCTTCCCGGAGGATGAAGTCCCCTCCGCCTATACTGCCAAGGGTGGGGAATACATCAGCCAGGTGGGCTTAACCGGTCATTTCGAGGGCACAAACCATCATGGCAATCCGATCGTGCTGGACACGGTCCGGCAGCTGGAGGCCGGTGAGGTGGTGGATTTCACCCCGGATATCCAGCCGAACTACGATTTCTTCAAGACTGGTCCCGGCTATTCGACGAAAGACGTCGATAACGGGATGTAAATTGTTCAGAGACGAAATGCCCCTCCGCCGACGCGCAGGGGCATTTTTCGTTTAGGGATTCATGGCATCTACGAGCAACTCGTGCCCGATGCGCTGGGCGAGCTGCTCGTCCTGCTCTTCCAGCACGACCACTACGACGATTGGCGTTGCCTGCCAGTTGGGGAGCGTGCCCGCGACAAACCAGGTGACCGGCGACTCCTTGCTTTCTGCCTGCGCTGCATGCGACCAGTAATTCTGGCCATCCACCCGGAATTCCTCGGCGACAGCATCTGCGATCGACGGCGGAACCGCCTCGAATGGCGTTCCGAGTGCCGGCAGCACCACCCAGCCCTCGCTCAACGTTCGGACGGCGGTCGCGATCCGCGGGGCGGGGACCGTGCCGTGATCGCTCAGCGCCGCGGCAGCCAGCGCCACTTGCAGCGGTGAAGTATGCAGCTCGCCGCTGCTGGTATCCACAATGGGCTCCGCTACCTGGGTCCTGAGCAGGGGAGTACGGTCCAGGCCGAAAGTGTCATACACCAGCTTTATCTCATCCTGCGTTGGGGTACTGTCTGCATAAAGCGCCTGTTCAAAGGGCGCGATCACCGTGCCTGTCGGATACAGGCCCTGTACGGCGCGGTTGATCAGGGGCTTCTGCGGATCTTTGTTGAGCTGGGATCCGATCGCATCCAGGTGACTCGGGTTGAACGTAGGATGTGACGCCATCACAAAGACTTCGCCGCTGTGTGCATTGAGAAGCACAGCGGCGCCGCGGTGCCCGCTCATGAGATCGTCGGCGCGGTACTGCAAGTAAAGATCGATGCTCAGGCGCACGTCCAGGCCGTGCGGTGACATTCCGTACAACAGGTGATTCCACCAGATCGTTACCGCGGGGTTACCTCGCACTCCACGCAGATACTCATCCAGCGAGGCTTCCAGTCCCGATTGTCCGTAGATGGGATGGTTGTACCCGGTGACGGGCGCAAGGTCCGGATACTGATAGACGCGCTTAAACGAGCCGGATGTCCCTTCGGTCGTGTTGATGGGGTTGTTCGCTCGGTCGAGGATCATGCCTCGCGGCACATAGCGATCTTCGATGATGCGGCGCGGGTTGTCGGTACGGGTCAGCAGATCGGGTCCGCGGACGACAGCCCACCACCCGTTCGTCAGGGCGGCGGCAAACAGACCCAGCGAGAGTACCACGCCCAGCGCAAAATAGGGCTGCGGCTGTGGAAGGGGCGCCGGTT
>DAITPI010000253.1:0-6559 GCA_036833655.1 Anaerolineales bacterium
GCACATAGACTACGCGCTCACCATTTACCAGGCGGACGGCGCGGTTCTGGATCAGCAGGACGTCCTGCAGTTGCTCCACGACAATATTGACGGCTGCCGTCATACCGGGCTTGACCTGCGGGTCTGCATCCGTCAGCTCCACCGTGACCGTGAAGTTGACCACGCCCTGCTCCGCCGTGCCTGCCTGGGTCACTTCCACCACTTCGCCGTGGTACTCCTTGCCGAGGATGGCATCGAACGTCAGCGTGACAGGCTGCCCGATGGACACGTTGTTGATATCCACTTCGGAGACTTTGACATCCACCAGCAGGCTGGACAGGTTATCCAGGCGGAACGCGACGTCTCCCGCGCCGATCTGGTCGCCGGGCAGGGAATGCGCTTCCGTTACCGTACCGGCAAAAGGTGAAGTCAGGCGCGCCAGGTTGATGGCAGCCTGGGCCGCGTCGACGCGCGCCTGTGCCGCGGAGATATCGAGCATGTTGCCAGTGTTCAGCCGGTCATAGTCACGCCGGGCATCGTCCAGTTTTGCCTTGGCGAGCGCCAGGTCTTCATCTGCCTTTTTGATCGTCTCCTTATCGGCATAGCCGCGATATTCCTTGAGGATAGGGATCTTGCGGGTCCCGAACTTCTTGTAGACGATCTTCTTGACGTGGATCTTGCCGTTCAGCTCCTGGCGCCAGTTGAACGCCTTATCGTAGGCTTCCTGGGCGTCGCGCAGGGAGATCACCGCTTGGGCCTGCGGGGTATCCGAGCTGAGCAGGTCATCCAGGGTTTTCTGGGCGCTGGCGAGGTCGGCTTCTGCCAGGATGATGCTCTGAGGCAGAGATGTCTTGTCCAGATACGCCATGACGAAATCGGTCGCGATGTTATCGCCGACCTTCACGTTGACCGTATCCACGGTGCCCGCTGCCTGCCAGACCAGGACCGCGGTCTGCTTGGCGCGGACCGTGCCCGTGGCGCCGATCGTCGCCGTCAGGTTGCCGCGCCCGACAGTCGCTGTCTGGAACTGGGTCGCAGTCTCGGCGTTCGGCCGGCGGATAAACAGAAACGCGGCTGCCGCAACCACGAGCACGAGCAGAATGATCAGGATGGTTCGATTCTTTCTGAAAAACTGACGCATTATTTCCTCCCCGAGGCTTGCCCTCGGTCCGTTGAAATTCTACCTTACAAGGTTTAACTTATACCTCACAAATATGAACTCACGATGAATTCCCAGACACAGACAATCCGGCGCGCCCGGAGCTTACGCGCGCAGTGATTCGGACAATCCCCACGAATGTGATAATTGTCCTCTGCTTTGATGACATTTAATGGCTGCAGCCTTTTCGCAATGTTTGGTATGATCGTAGTGAAAATTTGCACTTTCGCCACTGGAGGATTTCATGCAGTCTATTCCGAGTGAATCGCTGGCAATTGATCGCAAAGCGCGCGTGAACCTGCCGTTCTACGATCTCGATCTACGCCCGGCTCATATCCGGATGTATGACTTCGACGAAGTGGTGATCAACTTCAGCGTGGAACGGGCGATGTTCGAGGCCTCACGCTGCATCCACTGCCCCGATCCCGCTCCCTGTATGGTGGCTTGTCCGACTCAGAATGACATTCCTTCGGCGATGTGGTTGATCGAACAGGGGAACTTCTCTGAAGCCGCGAAACTCTATCACCAGACCAGCTCCCTGCCCCAGATCTGCGGTCGCGTGTGCCCTCATGAACAATTGTGCCAGGGCTCGTGCGTGCTCAATAAATATCATACGCCTGTCCTCACCGGGGAGCTGGAAACGTTCTGTGTGGAATATCACCGGCAGCACGAAGGACTTCGCATCCCGGTCGGCGAGCCCACGGGAAAGCACGTCGCGATCGTCGGCTCGGGACCGGCGGGCCTGGGCTGCGCGGACCAGCTCGTCCAGCGCGGACACGAGGTTACCATCTTCGAATCGAAGCCGGCGCCCGGCGGTCTGCTGGTCTATGGCATCCCGAACTTCAAGCTGCCGAAAGAGGTCTGGTTCCAGACCTGGGAACAGTTCCAGCAAGCCGGGGTCAAGTTCGTGCCGAACATGTACATCGGCAAGGACAAGACCATCGATGACTTGTTCAAAGAGGGCTTCGACGCTGTCTTCATCGGGGTGGGATCGCTGATCGACGCCAAGATGGAGAAAACTCCCGGCACCGATCTCAAGGGTGTCTATGAGGCCACCGACTTCCTGATCCGCGCCAACGTCAACCCGGCGCTGCTCCCGCCTGAGATGAAGAGACCGGTGGAAATCGGAAAACGCGTCGTGGTGATCGGCGGCGGCGATACCGCTTCCGATTGTCTGCGGACCGCACTGCGCCTCGGCGCCGAAGAGGTAACCTGTCTCTACCGCCGGACGGAAAAAGAAATGCCCGGCGGCTACAAGGACCGCTCGATGGCAAGAGAGGAACGAGCCAGGTACCGTTTTCTCACCCAACCCATCAAGTTCATCCCGGGTGAGGATGGCAATCTGGCGGCGGTGGAATGCCTGCAAATGGAGCTTGGCGAGCCCGATAAAAAGGGCCGGCGCAAGCCCGTCCCCGTGGAAGGCTCGAACTTCATCGTCGAGTGTGACACCGCCGTGCTGGCACTGGGCTACTGGCCGGACCCGATCATTGGCAAGACCACGCCGGACCTCGAGACGCATGACTGGGGCTTGATCACAGCCTGCTCCCGGACAGGAGCCACCTCACGCGAGGCAGTATTCTCCGGCGGAGATTGTGTAACTGGTCCAGATCTCGTTGTGACGGCTATGGTGGCAGGGCGTAAGGCTGCCTGGGCAATCGACGCGTACCTCAAAAACACGTAGAGCTGACACCGATCTTTATCGCATATCCAGGACATTCGGAGCTGACAGTGCCCAAAACTGTCAGCTCTTGTTTGTGGTTATAATCGCCGCATGCTTTACCGGATCCTGCGCATCCTGGACTTCCTGGCGCTGGTCATCGCCGTGAGCATTGCAGCAACGAGCGACAGTCCCCGCCTTACGGATACATCCGACCGCGTGCGCACCTTCACACGCGAGATCGAATTCGATTATCCCAACTGGGTCTGGAATGCCGCCTGGACCAAGGTCGAGCAAGCCTCCGTCGGGCTTCCGTACGTTTTCGATCGCGGCACGAACAAGCAGATCGTCGTCGAATACCTGCGCACCACGCAGAGCCTGATGCAGGCGGAGCAGGAGATCGAAAAGATCGTCGCCGACCCCTCCATCAAAGATAAAGAAGCCAGCGCCGCCTACGTCCGTGCCCAGCGCGATGAATGGATTGCCCGGCAGAATGCGCTGGCTCCGCTTGCTGAGGCAACCCTGCAGAGCCAGATCAGCGACGCTCTGGCGACCCTGGGACTCACCACTGTCGGACAGCCGGTCCCGCCGGTGCTATACCGCACCTCGTCCACGCCACTCGCCCTGATCGTTTCCGAGCGGAGCGTGATCCAGCAGATCGCCAATATCTCGGTGCTGCCCACTCTCACGCTCGACCAGCAGATCAAGCTGGAGGACGAAGTCACCAAATCGCTGGATGTGTCCACACTGGTGGTGCCGATCGGGGGCGTCGGCGTCTACCCGACCATGGTCATGGAGACCACCGACCTGCGCTGGACGCTGGACACGATCGCCCACGAATGGACTCACAACTATCTGAACCTGCGTCCGCTCGGACTGAACTACAGCAAGACCCCCGAAGTGCGGACCATGAATGAGACCACGGCATCCATCGCCGGGAACGAGGTTGGGACGTATGTGCTGGAGAAGAACTATCAAGAGTTGCTGCCGTCAGGCGCCAGTGCCGGCCTCGTGGCGTTCCAGGATCCCTTCCAGCCTCCGCACCAGACGGAGAACCCGCCCCCGTTCGACTTCCGCGCCGAGATGCATGAGACGCGCGTGACGGCCGACAAGCTCCTGGCGGAGGGCAAGATCGAGGAGGCGGAAGCCTACATGGAACAACGCAGGCAGGTCTTCTGGCAGAACGGCTACCTGCTGCGCAAGCTGAACCAGGCATACTTCGCGTTCCATGGCGCCTATGCCGATGTACCCGGCGGTGCCGCGGGAGAAGATCCGGTAGGGCCCGCCGTGCGCACCCTGCGGGCGCAAAGCGCCTCCCTGGCAGACTTCATCAATACCATTGCCTGGATGACCTCCTTCGAAGAGCTCCAGCAGGCGATCAAATAACTACCATCGACGATCGCACCTCACGTAGCATGCGCCAATTTTTCTCTTTCCTCTTTCTTCTTTTCATCCTCTCCGCCTGCGCCGCACCGGCTGCTACTCCGGCGGTGACAGCACCTGCCATCAAGACGATGATCGTGCCAACGTCGCCCGCCTGCACCACGCTGTTCATCGAGCCCACCCCGGGACCCGAGACTCCCTCGTTGTTTGCGCCCGAAAGCGAGACTGATCATGTGCGCGGCGCGGATAAGCCGCTGGTGACCATCACGGAATACAGCGACTACCAGGATGTGCGAAGCGGCCTGCTGTCGGCGGCGCTGGAGCGGCTGCTGGAGGAGCATCCCGACGAGCTGCGGGTGGTCAGCCGCATCTTTCCCCTGATCAAGATCAACGATAAAGCTGCCCTGGCAGCGCAGGCTACTGAAGCCGCCGCGGAACAGGATAAGTTCTGGGAGGTCCATGACCTGCTGTACGCCCGGCAGGAGAGCTGGATCGGCTTGCCGGTCGCGGACTTCGAACAGTGGCTTACAGCCCAGGTCGCAACGTTAGGCATGGACGTGGACCGCTTCCAGGCAGATCTGAAACGTGAGGATATCGTCGCCAGAGTCCAGGAGGCCTGGGAGAGCGGGCAAAAGATCGGCCTGCCGGGTACGCCCCTGGTCCTGATCAACGGACAGATCTACGGCGGTCCCCGCGATCACGGGAGCCTGAACGATATTATCGAGCTTCTGGCCTTGGCAAAGCGGCAATACAAATCGTGCCCGCCGATTACGGTCGAACAGGACAAGGAATACACCGCCACCTTGAAAACAGAGAAAGGCGACATCGTCATCAGGCTCTTCGCCGACCGGGCGCCCATGACGGTTAATTCCTTCCTGTTCCTGGCGCGGGACGGCTGGTATGACGACATCACCTTCCACCGTGTGATCCCGGACCTCTTCGCCCAGACTGGCGACCCGAGCGGCACCGGCAAAGGCAATCCCGGATATTATGTGATCACAGAGCTCGATCCCTCGCTTACGTTCGACCGGCCCGGCCTGGTGGCAATGGTCAACTCGGGACCCGACACCAGTGGGAGCCAGTTCTTCATTACTTATGCGCCCACGCCACAATACAACGGGCAGTTTACGATCTTTGGCGAAGTGATCAGCGGCATGGATGTCTTGAAAGAATTGACCCCGCGCGATGCCCAGCCGGGTGGCGATACCCCGCCCGGCGACACATTGTTGAGCATCACGGTCGAGGAAGATTGAGTTGAAGGCAGCCTCCAACCATCTTCCGTCTCTTTTGAGCTCGATCTTGTTCCTCCTCGCCGGACTCCTGCTAGCGGGGATCGCCGCGTTCATGGGTCTTGCAGCGCTCGTCTCGTTTTTTACCGGTTGGGGAATTCCAGCCCAGCAGACCGTCTTCCTGGCTGCATTCGGCTTTGAAGCCATCCTTCTCTTTATTGCCACTTTTTTCACGCTGCAGAAATATCGCCGTCAACCGGCAGCGGATCAGCAAATCTCTATGGGGTTTGCCCCCACCTGGATAGGGGCAGCGATCGTCATCGCCGCCTTGTCCATACTGCTCGGCTACCTGGTCAGTGGAATGGATGCAGTGGAATGGCTGGTCCTGCCGTTGCTAACGGTCCCGGCGATCGTGCTGCCGCTGGCACTGTTACTGGGACTGGGGACCCGCCATCTGCCATTCGGAACGCGCTGGCAGACGTGGACCGTTCTCGGGCTCAGCATGACGCTCGGTCCGTTCCTGTTGTTCGTCCTGGAAATCGTGCTGGGATTGGTCGGGCTCATCGGCGTGGTCGTCTACATCATGACCCAGCCTGAGCTAGTTGCCCAACTCCAGGGCATCTCCGAACGGATCCTCGTCCTCGGGCCACAATCGGAAGAGACGATCCGACTCTTGTCGCCCTACCTGACCCGGCCCGCGGTGATGGGCGGCTTGCTGCTCTATATCGCCGTCCTGGTCCCTGCCATCGAGGAGATCCTCAAGCCGATCGGGGTCTGGCTGTTCGCGGGCCGGCTGCACTCGCCGGCGCAGGGATTCAGCCTTGGCGCCTTGAGCGGGGCGGGTTATGCGCTGATCGAGACCGCCGGCGTCAGCGGCCAGCAGATCGGCGAATGGGCAGGCCTGCTGTTCTCACGGATTGGAACGGGACTCCTGCACGTCACCACCTCGGCGCTGATGGGGGCGGCGATCGTGTATGCGGTGCGCGAGCGACGCTACGCCCGGCTGTTTGGCACGTACCTTCTGGCGGTCCTCCTGCACGGACTGTGGAACGCGCTGGCGACCGTCTTCACGTTTTCGTCGCTCGCAGGTTTCCTCGAGCAGCCCGGTCCATTGAGTCAGCTGCAACCGGCAATGCTCGTGTCCATGAGCCT